>NZ_AZFI01000016.1 GCF_001435755.1 Ligilactobacillus acidipiscis DSM 15836
GTTACTGCCCATGCCGGGCGCACTTAAAAAACAGCTCCTGGAAAAGTTTTTTCCAAGAGCTGTTTTTGTTCACAAAATCCGCGTCATATTATACCAGATCTCACCTGCATGTTGAGAATCAGAAATACCATCGACTTGATAACTATGTTTTTCATAGAAAGGGATCAGTCTTTTTAAACAAGTTAAGGTTATTAACTGTCGTCTCTGCTTTCGGGCAACTACTGCCAGCTGTTCAAGCAGTTGTCCTGCCAGGCCTGATCCTCGTTTATCAGGTGCAACCGCTAAACTGAGTATCGTTTGATATTTTGCTGCTTGTGAATTTGGCACTGTTTTTTCAAATAGTTCATCTGAAATATAACGTTCGTGTGACGCTGAACCAACTACATATCCCAGCGGCTGTCGTTGTTCATCATAAGCCACAATGAAGGTGTCAGAAATTGTCTTGATCCTGCCTAACATGCTGTCCTTAGTTGCTGCTTCATCGTTCGAAAAACCTGAATTTTCAATTTCCATAATAACAGACAGATCTTTTTCTTGTGCTGGACCAAACTTGATCATCGCTTTTCCCCTCTCACTACCTGTCAGTCCTAGTTTTGCCAGAGTAACACTTTAGTCACAACATATCCTCTGAAATGCACAAATATGCTGAGAATTCTGAGCCTATATTTTTACCAAAGCTATTTTTTTAATTTAATCTGATCAGCAGCTGTTAGTTTACGCACTACCCGACAAGGATTTCCGACAGCTAAAACGCCAGCTGGAGTGTCACGTGTAACTACACTTCCAGAGCCGATCACACTACCTGCCCCGATCGTGACACCGCCATTAACAACAACATTTGAAGCCAACCAGCAATTATCTTCTATCGTAAGAGGCTTCCCATACTCGAATGTCGTTTTCTGTCCGTCGATAACTTGAGTATTACGATCTTGAGCTAACAACCCGTGCAGTGGTGTTGCCAAGGTAACATTTGGACCAAAAAATTCATTATCTCCGATAACAACTGGACAAGTATCTAAGACTGTTAAATTAAAATTGGCATAAAAATTAGTACCAATTTTAGTATTGCACCCATAGTCGAAAAAAATCGGGCCCTGTAAGAAAATATTTTCCCCATGCTCTGGCAGCAATTGATCAACTATTTCCTGTCTTCTTTGAGTCTCATCATCAAACGTATCGTTATATATTTTACATAAGCGGTGTGCCCTGGTCAGTTTCTTTTGCAAATTGAGATCACCAGAGTTATAGATTTTTCCCGCAAGCATCTTTTCTTCATTTGTCATAATTAAATTCCTTTACACTAATTTGATCACATATCTAATTGATAGTCTTCCTCATTGACCAGCGGAATAACAGTCGTGAATACGTACTTGAATAAAAGGGCTAAGAATATCGGGGCAATGATAAAGACCAATAAAGCAACTACAACATTAGTAACACTCCACCCTTCAGCCGCCAAATTAATATGATTCAATGGACCGACTAAGCCGCTGATCCCAAATCCTGCGCTCATCGGTGTCCCTTTAATATTGAAAAAGTATCCTAGCAGACCCAATATTGCAGCATTGGCCGCGATAGGTATGAAAGTTTTGAAATTACGCATAACTATCGGCAAGGCCATTTTAGGAGAACCCATGAACATTGCCAAACTTGTTCCTCTAGAATTGACTTTCCAGCCCATAATTGCATAACCGAAACCAGCTGCGCAGATCCCTAAATTAGCCGCTCCAGATCCTAAGCCAGACAAAGAAACCGCTAATGCGATTCCGACTGTAGTGATCGGCGACAAGATCAATAATGCAAAAACTTCGGCCAATAAAACCGACATCAAAGCCGGTTGCAAGGCAGTCAATTGTTTAACACCAACTCCGATGAAAGCCGTGATCTGGGAAACATAAGGATAGAGCAGCAAACCACTTACTCCAATAATTGCCAGCAACACAGGAGGGATCACAAGCAAACTAAATGACTTTAATTTATCACCGATCAATAAAATCACGCAAGAACCTATTGCTGCAGTGATCATCATATTGATGATGTCACCCGTCCCATTCATGATCATCGTACCATTTTTAAAGAGAACTGACCCGGAAGCTAAATGTGTCGCCAATCCTAGCGAAAAGCTTTCGATCGGGGTAAAACCAAAACGCATGCCGATCGAAATACCACAAACAACACCCATCAGCGAATTAGACATATTCAAAGCATTCAACACAATAGTTAATTGCGGTAAAACTCCGACTAACGCTTTAAACAGTTCCGATAAAAGAGCCCCTGGTATCAAAACAACTACGATCCCAGTCGCTACCCCATTCAAAATATTCATAACAAAAGTTCTTAAATCGACATTCCTGTTCATATAATTTGCCCCTTTCTCAAAATAAAACAACAAAGTTCGACTACTAAAACGGCTATGCCTTCAAGTACGGACAATTCGAGTCAGAATGTTACGGATATGTGCTGCATTAAAAAAGCAGTGCTTTGTGCTAGATCGGACAATACTTTGACGATCTGGTGAACGATCGGCTTCTGCATTCTAGTCGTTAGACAAAAGATCATTCTTGGTCATTGTTTTCATTGACAAAAGAATATGTAAAAAAAGTCGCCCCCGTCACATCTTCATGCAACAGGGACGACTCGTTACTACGACCGCGGTACCACCCAGTTTTGAAAATATCTTCTGATACTCTCACTCTCACAAGCTGATAACGGTTCTTGCACACCCGCACTAAAATCGCCGTATTTCGTAACCATGCCCTGATCGATTCGCAGCAACCACCGACTTCCTGACACCCAGACATCATCCTACTTGAGTTGGCAATATATAAGTTAGAAAAATATTAACATCTAGTTAGAAATAAGTCAACATAAATTCATAAATATCTAACATTCAGCTCATATTACTTTACGATCGCAGTACTTAAAGCAAATATGCCCGACTTTCATATGGGCGCAATTCGGTCAACTTTCCTGCGGGATAATTAGCTAACAACAACTTGCCCTTTCCTTGATCATAATCACGTTCAACAGTTTCAGTCGTAAAATTGTTGATAACAAGCAGCGTTGTACCTTGAAATTCACGCAAATACGCAAAAACCTGTTCATCTTTAGGATCAAGCAATTGATAACTTCCATATCGGATCACCGCTTCTTGATGTCGCAACTTGATCAGCTTTTGATAATAGTAAAAGACTGAATCTTGCTCTGCTAATTCATCTTTAGCATTAATTTCTCGGTAGTTAGGATTAAGTGCAAACCATGGTTTTGCAGCAGAAAAACCTGCATTTTGCGTATCATCCCATTGCATTGGCGTCCGGGCATTATCCCGTGACATATGTGCCAAGTATTCCAGCATCGTTTGCTCATCAACGATTTTTTCTTTTTCAACATATTCGTGGAAGGCATTCAACGACTCAATATCTTCATACTGCTGCAACTGTGTATAATGTGCATTAGTCATGCCTAATTCTTCACCCTCATAAACATAAGGGGTTCCTTGCAAAAAGTGTAATGTTGTCCCAAGCATTTTAGCCGCCTTGGCGCGATATTTAGAATCATCAGTTGCAAAACGAGAAACGGCCCGAGGCTGATCATGGTTATTCCAATATAAACTATTCCACCCTTTGCCATCTAAGCCTTCCTGCCACCGAGAAAGTGATTTCTTCAATTCACTTAATTTAATAGGTTGATCATTCCATTTACCCAACCGTCGATCGGGATTGCCTGCTAAACTAACGTGTTCAAATTGAAAGACCATGTTCAATTCAGTCCCAGCAAGTGAAGTATACTGCTGAGCAAGCTCTGGAGTTACACCAGGCATCTCGCCGACGGTCATAACATCATACTGAGACAAAACTTCACGATTCATTTCCTGCAAGAATTCATTGAGCCGGGGACCATTAGTTGTAAATTTACTACTATCTCCATAAACGGCGCCCTGGGCCAATGGTCCATCAGGTAAACCTGGGACTTTAGAGATCATGTTGATAACATCCATCCGAAATCCATCGATCCCCTTGTCAAGCCAAAAACGCATCAAAGAATAAACTTGTTGGCGTACCTCTTCATTTTCCCAATTCAGATCCGGCTGTTCAGGTGCAAATAGGTGCAAGTAATACTGCCCACGTTCTGGCACATATGTCCAGGCTGAACCATTAAAGGAGGCCCCCCAATTATTTGGTTCATGTCCGTCGACCGGATCGCGCCAAATGTAATAATCCGCGTATGGTCCATCTTGTGACCTCTTACTTTCTTGAAACCATTTATGTTGGTCAGAAGTATGGTTAACGACCAAGTCCATAACCAGCTTCAACCCATTTTCGTGAATTGCCGCTAATAGCTGATCAAAATCAGTCATCGTCCCAAAATCAGGCTGGATTTTTTCATAATCAGCAATATCGTAACCATTATCCACATCAGGAGACTGATAAATCGGATTCAGCCACAAAACATCAACACCTAATTTTTTCAAATAAGGCAACCGTTGTTTGATCCCGTTTAAATCACCGATCCCATCATTATTACTGTCCTGAAAACTGCGAGGATAAATCTGGTAAACCACCGCGTCTTTAAACCAATTTGAACTCAATAGAAAAACCTCCTTGTGCTCTGCACTTAAATTAGCTCACAGACAAAATGTGTCTCTTAAGCCCTACCAAGCAAAATGAAATAGTCTTGCTTATATAGGTTCACTTTATCATAGGAATTATAAATACCACAGCCTTAGAATTTTTTTCTAATGTAACTTTCATATTCCGCTGTGGTCAGGGCCAAAATGCTTTAATTGTTCGTGTTCTGTACAAAAAAAGCCGCCTATCCCATTAAGGAATAAGCAGCTCAAATTGTCTTAGTCACCTTCAACGTCCAAGGTAAGTGCATTTTCTGAATAGTTAATATAGGTTCGTAATTTGGCGGCATTCTTCCGCGTGATCCGCCCAGTTTCAAGCATAGATTGAACTGAAGCACGTTGTGCACCTAAAGCAACTATTTGCAAACGGGACCGTTGTTTTTGATACTCCGTAAATTCAAAATTAGACTTTCCTTTTAAACGTTCGATCCTATTACGATACATGATGACTAAATGATAGATCGTATTTCGGTTGATCTTACTATTATCCACTTTTTCACTAGAAACATAACGTGAAAGAGCCTTGATCGCGGCTTTAGCGGCTTCACGATCAGCCAAACGTGCTTCTTTAACTAAGACCACATCCTCTTGTGCTGAACGTTTCAGACGAAAAAAACGATGAAAGAATCGTTTGGCTTTTCGAAGATCTAAAACAATACTTAATTTGGGCCGTTCTGTCAGCCGGTTCGTATTATTGGTCTCTTGCTCCACTCGATACAATGCATCTTGATAAGTCGTAGCACTGATTTGTTTGTTCTTATACAACCGCTCGATTGCCGCACGTTCGCCAGCAATCGCAACTTGCCGTAATCTTGCCTCTTGTCCAAGCGCTTTTTCTACCTGGTCATCATCCCTGATCTCCATGGAGATCTGCCGCTCTAAATTTTGATAATCAAGCATTAATTCATAAGCTGCACGCTGATTTTTTGGAGTTCTTTTCTCATTCAAGCTTGATATTGCCGTTTGAACAATAATCAAATACGCTTCATTGTCTGTGAGATATTGCGGTAATTCTTCTTCCTCTTCTTGATCTTCTTGAACCTCATCGATCGAACTACCACGAGTTACGATCGGTCCGGCATTTGGTGCTACTAAAGGCAAAGTGATCACTGCTGCCAACAAACTAAAAACCACGACCCCAGAAGCGATAAATAAAACCAGATCTCTTTCAGGAAAAACAGCTCCACTAGGCATTCACAAAGGTAATGACAAGATACCCGCCATCGTAACGGCACCTCTGACCCCTGACAAACCAGTCAGTAAGGAATAACGAACAGCACCTTTTTTCTTTCCCTTGTTTTTCTTACTTGGAAAGATCTGATAGACATATGACCAAATAGTACGAATTACTAAAATAATGATCCAAGTTAGAAAAGCAAAACTAACAGCCTGGAGTGTGCTAAAGCGATCACCTTCGATCACATTTCTCATAGCCGTGGGCAAGACATTTCCTAGTAACATAAAAACAAAACCATTCAATAAGTAGTTTAAAACATCCCAAGTCGTACTCGAAACAACACGCAATTCAGGACGATATTCGACCGAGCGAGTTTTACCAAATTGGGTAGTGACTCCGGCTGCAACCACCCCGATCACACCAGAAGCATGGAAAACTTCTTCGATCAAGATATAAATCAAAAAGGGGCTGACTAACTGGATCGCCGTGTGGAAAACAACATCGTCGACGCCATTTCTTAACAGTAACTCTTGGATCGAGTCTAATAAACGCGATAAAACAACACCCAAAATGATACCAATAACACCAATATAGATAAAATTACCAGACGCTGCAGCCAAAGAAAAAGTCCCCGTCAATACAGCAGCTAGGGCATATCTAAATGCCACCAAACCAGACGCATCATTGATCAGGCTTTCACCGCTGACTAAGTGTAAAACGGAGTCTGGTAGTTTAGTTCGTTTGGCGATCGATTGAACAGCGATCGGATCTGTTGGCGACAAAATTGCCGCTAACGCAAAAGCTTCAGCCAGCGGGATTTTGGGAACGATCTGGTAAATCAAATAGCCGCCCACAATAGTCGTCAAAAAGACCAGCAAGATCGCGTTTCCCAAGATCGGCACTCGCATCCGCCAAAGTTCTCCCTTAGGAAAACGTCGTCCATCAGTATAAAGCAATGGGGCAATAAAAATTAGCAAAAACGAATCCTGACTCAAATTAATTTCAAATTGACCGCTTAGCGAGGTCAGAAGTCCTAATACGATTTGAATCAAGCTCAGCGGTATCGCTGGTAAGTAGTGGCTGATCACATTTGATAGCAGGATCAAAAGCGCCAGCACAATAATTATTTCTATAATATGCACGTATAAAATCACTCTCCCAATATTAGCTCTTAACAACTGCCTTACTATCGAGTTGTGTAGGACAGAAATTTCAATACCTAATCATTTTTTTCGATCTTATTTTTGATCCGCTTAAGCGTTGAAACTGAAAAGCCTGTTTTTTTTGCAACTTGTTGGTAAGTGTATTGTTTCAGTAACATATAAGCATGACGTTTTTCCTTTGTTATCAGGGCAGGCGGTCGACCTTCGTGGTAATTTTGATTCCGCATTTTTGCGCGTTTTTTGCCTGCTATAGAACGTTCTTTGTACTCGATCTCTTCTAAAAGAACGACTTTTTCCAGTGTCTCCAAAATTAATTTACCCGCAGTTGAATCATCAATAGTACCAAGGTCCAAAACATCTATAAAAATTCCACCCCTGACCAGGGATCTGCAAAACTGAGCCAACTGTTTAGGCGACTCAGCAATTCGATCAAGAGTGGTAACAACCAAGACATCATGTGGATTCATTTTTTCTAAAAGATTGACCAATTCAACTCCGCGAGTCGAGATCGCATCAACCCTATCATAAAAAATATTTTCTTTTAAAACACCATGCGCTAGTATTTCTCTTTGCTGCTCAATTTTACTTGGCCCACAAAGTGAAACACGAACGTAACCATATTTCATAGACGTTTCCTCTTCGTCATAAATCTTTTTAAACCTATCAATTACATAAAAATAAAAACTTAAACCGACCTATTAAGTATATCAATTTCAGACTTTATGGTCAAAAAATATGTACTTTATGAGCCAATAAATTGTTTACATAATTTTGAAACAATTTATTTATTCGCTTGTGATTAGTTAGCAAATTTATGTTTAATTCACACCGTGACAGTTATTCTTCATTTAAATTTTCTCAAAATACCCTTTAAAAATCCTTGACACAATAAAATAGCCTAACCGTGACCTCGGTTAGGCAAGAGAGAGAAATTTATGTGAAAAATATCACCAGATTTAGTATACCACGAATTACAAATTTTGCATACCTTTTATAAAATTTTTGTTTTTATAAGATTCTTAAGCAGGGACTACTTCAAATTTCCCAATTTTTTCAGAAAAAAGTTTGACAATCGTTTGTCGCTGCGTTAAATTAAAAGTTAATTAAACAACGATGAAAAACGCTTTGACGAGGATCGTTACTTTTACAGTAATTCAGAGAGCTTCCGTTTGCTGCAAGGAAGCATTGCTAAACAGTAACCTCTCACCTCTGATGCGGTAAAAGTGATAAAGTAGTTTTTACTGGTTACCCCCCATTATTAGGGAATTTATAATTATTAACCCATAATTGTAACTGAGCTCATCTCAACTTGATGAGAAAAATAGGTGGTACCGTGGAAACGCCCTATAAGGCCAATAGGTCTTATAGGGCGTTTTTTGTCGTTGTTAGTTGATTTTATGTTAAATATCAAAGGAGGACACACGTTTATGAAAGAAAATGCAAAGAATTTGGATTGGAATAACTTGGGGTTTGAATATCACGATCTTCCTTACAGCTTTGAAGCTAAATTCAAAGATGGCAAGTGGCAAAAAGGTCAACTGACCGAAAAATCAACGATCGAACTGTCGGAAGGTGCTGAAGTCCTCCATTATGGTCAAGAAATTTTTGAAGGACTGAAGGCTTACCGACGCAAAGACGGCAAGATCAATCTTTTTCGTCCTGAATTAAACGCAGAACGTTTGGCAAATTCTGCCAAACGGTTGGGAATGGAAGCCTATCCGGTCGATGCCTTCGTAGATTCTATCAAACAGATCGTTAAAGCCAACGAGGACTTTATCCCGCCTTACGAAAGCGGTGGTACTCTGTATATTCGGCCGTTTATGATCGGAACAACGACCGTTGTGGGCGTTCAACCTGCCACAGAGTTTACATACCATGTATATGCAACCCCGGTGGGAGCTTATGTGAACGGCCTGAGCCCTGCTCCATATATGGTCAGCAAATACGACCGTGCAGCCTACGCAGGGACTGGCCAAGCTAAAACTTCCGGCAACTATGCAAGCAGTTTGATCGCATCGATCCAAGCACACAAGGAAGGCTTTGCCGATTGTCTCTTCTTAGATCCACGTGAACACAAATATATTGATGAATTTGGCGGTGCTAACTTCTTCGGCATCACTAAAGAAGGCCAGTTTGTAACACCAAAATCGAATTCGATCTTGCCCTCGATCACCAAACGTTCCTTGTTAGAAGTTGCAAAACGCCAAGGACTCGATCCGATCGAAACACATATCAAGTTTGCAGATATTGACCAATTTGTTGAAGCTGGTGCGATGGGGACAGCTGCTGTGATCTCTCCAGTAGGTTCGATCACAGACGGAGACAAAAAACATGTCTTTTACGATGAAGAAAAGACTGGACCTGTGACTACCAAGCTTTATAACGAATTGATCGACATTCAATATGGAGACAGACCGAGTCCAGAAGGCTGGGTCCAAACGATCGAGTAAATGCAGCATTGTGCTTAACAAACAAGTTCATCTTGATTGGAGGTAGAAATTTATGGCAAGAAAAATTGGTGTTATCGGGACTGGAAATGTCGGTGCAGCAGTGGCCCATCATATCGTACTTGAAGGTCTGGCTGACCAATTAGTTTTGATAGATAAAAATAAAGAAAAAGTGACTGCAGATGCAATTGATTTCACTGATGCTTTAGCTAATATTGATCATCATACTGAGATCACGATCAATGATTACTCACAATTAGCAGACGCTGACATCGTAATTTCAGCCGTCGGAAATATCAGATTGCCCAACGAGAGTAAAACAAACGACCGCTTTGCTGAGTTGCCATTTACAAGTTCAGCTGTGCGTGAAGTTGCACCTCAAATCAAAGCTTCTGGCTTTAACGGAGTATTGATCGTGATCACCAATCCGTGTGATGTCATCACTTCTCTTTATCAAAAGTATACTGGACTCCCACAAAATCAAGTTATTGGGACCGGTACTTTACTAGATTCAGCCCGTATGAAACGTGCAGTGGCAAGCCAGCTAAAGATAGATCCACGATCTGTCAGCGGCTATAATTTAGGCGAACACGGAAATTCACAATTTACAGCTTGGTCAACAGTCCGCGCTTTGGGACATCCAATTACAAAAATTGCTGCACAAAAGGGACTTAGCTTGGAAGATATCGATCAAGCGGCGCGTGATGGCGGGTTTACAGTGCTAAAAGGTAAAAAATACACTAACTACGGGATCTCAGCAGCAGCTGTGCATTTGGCAAGAGATATTATCAATAACGCGCATAGCGAATTACCTGTTTCGAATTTTCAGGAAGAATATGCAACTTACTTGTCATATCCGGCAATTATTGGTAAAAACGGTATAGAGGAAAAAATTCAGTTAGACTTAACTGATGAAGAAAAAAGAAAATTACAACTATCGGCAGACTACATTAAACAAAAACTAGCAGAAACGCTGGAAAAACAAACTAATTAACAATTTTTGCAGTAGACTGACCTGACAGTTATCTGAAAGGACCATAAAAATGGAGAAATTAAGAGTTAAAGTTCCCGTGACAAATCTTTGGCGTTCAAAAGATAAAATACGCCCGATCGACCAAAAAATATTGGCTGGCAATGCTAAAGACTGGTCCACTGAAATGTCAGATCAAGAAACGATTCAATTATGTGATGATAATATGATCGATAGCCAGTTGCTTTTTAATGATAAAGTAATACTGGAAGAGCAGGATGGTGAATGGTCTAAAGTAATTGCCGTGGACCAGCCGACCCATCAAAATAGCAAGGGCTATCCGGGTTGGGTGCCGACAGCATCATTAACATCTGCAAGTACCGAACAGGAAAATGCAGTAACAAGCGTGACGATCTGTGTGAAATCAACACCGCTATATGATGAACAGCATTCACCACTTACTGAATTGACACTGGGAACGAAACTTGAAAAATTGACGGCAGATAATTGTAAGGTCAAAGTAGCAACACCATTAGGGATCGGCTTTGTAGACAGAAAAGCCACTCAGATTCCTGAGGAGTTGGTCGGTAAAAACGACGGTGAAACGATGGTCAACATCAGTCGACAGTTCTTAGGCATGCGCTATATTTGGGGAGGGATCAGTTCTTACGGTTATGACTGTTCTGGTTTAGCTTACGGACTCCATCGAGTAATAGGCGTAACGATCCCGCGGGATGCCGATGATCAACAATTAAGCGGTGCACCGATCGAAGTTGATGCGATCCGACCTGGTGACTTGATCTTCTTTGCCTATGAGCATGGAACTGGCTCTGTCCATCATGTCGGCATGTACATCGGCAACGGCGAAATGATCGAGTCACGTACACCCAGGAAAAAAGTCGATATTGCTAAATTAACTGAACCAAAGTTTGCTGCAGAATACGCTGGTTACCGCAGATACTGGAACCAAGCAGAAAATAAATAAATTATAGTTAGATGTAAAAACAGTTCGCTTTTTGAACTGTTTTTTGCGGTGACTTTATCTAAGTGTGACATTAATTTTGCGGCTGCATACCACTTTTTTCAATGCTGCGCCGCTGTTTTTTTCAGCAACACAAAAAATACCAGTACGTCTTCACAGACCACTGGCATTCCTATTATTTTGTATTAAGCATATTGATGAGCCATCTTAGCCGCGACTGCCGCACCCAATGCGCCAATCAGATCATCAATAAAAGTATTTACTCGTCCATCTTTTTGCGTATCCAATTCCTTGATAACACCGTTTTTGACCCGGTCGAGATACCCAAAATTCGTGACCCCGATCGTCCCATAAATATTGGCGATACTTACAGCTAATGATTCATCAACTCCAAAAACCCCAGAGTCATTAGCAACGATGTTTTGCAACGGTTGTTTTAACTGACCTTCCGTTGCCAAGCGATCAAGCTCCAAAGCCACCATCGCATTATTTAACACTTCACGTTTATGCAAAACTTCGTTAGCTGCATCGAGAAATTCTTCCTTTTTCGCCCCAGGATAAAAATCCTTTTGCAAATCAAAAGCAATATCTGCGATCGTCGCCATGGTGATCTCTCTTTTAGCAAGTTCTCCTACCACAAAGTCAAATGCAGCTTTATCTGGATATTTAAAATCTTTTGTTCTCACACTTATTCTCCTTTCGATCTGGGTTTCTGCTTATTTTTTATTTTTTAAAATTAGGTGCAGTTAAAAACACAGCTCTTTTCAAAATTACTGCTCAGGCCATGTAAATGAACACTACATATTCGACTTTACAGCATGCTCTTCAGATATTCAAAGAAAAAGCTTTAACTGGAAATTAACCCTTTCTATGAGCTTATTTGTCAACAATTCCCAGGTAGTATGTTATCGTATACATGAAGGTAGTTAAACCTTTGCACTTCTCTACGACAGTCGTCCCCATGCGGGCGGCTTTTTAAATTTCATGCCTAATAAAATTCAGAAATAATTTCCGGAATTTTTTGTCGCGTTGTACACCCCAAGAGACTGCCAGTCACCACCTGCTAATCTTTTTTCACTTTTTTTCATTAAAAAAGGTTTCATATAATGCTTGGATGGCTTTTTTTTCATCTTTTTCTTCTAAAGCAAACATAATGCTGATCCCCGAAGAGCTTTGATTAAACAGTCTAATACCAATACCTTCATTGGCTAGAGCAGTCATCGCTTTAGCAGCAGTGCCGATCGTAGTTGCCATTTTTTCACCAACCACCATGATCAGCGTTAAATTAGTTTGCCGATGCACATCATCAGCCTGCAGCCGTTCCTTAAGCTCCGCCAATAATTCCTCTTCTTGTGAATCATTGATTTGTTTTTCCTTGACTACCAATGACATTTCATCGATCCCAGTCGGCATATGTTCCACACTGATCCCGCGTTGAGCCATAACTTCTAAAGCTGTTGAACCGAAACCAACTTCATCATTCATCAAATACTTTGAAATGTAGATCGACTCAAAACCGTGTGAAGCAGCGACACCCGTAACGTCATTTGCATCGAGCGGTTTTTCTTTAGTGATCAATGTTCCTGGGGCCGTTGGATTATTAGTGTTTTTAACTTCGATCGGAATATTGGCCATGATAGCAGGACGGATCGCTTCATGATGAAACACTGAAAAGCCCGAGTATGAAAGTTCGCGCATCTCACGATAGGTCAAATGCTGGATCTGTTGCGGTTTCGTAACGTAACGCGGATCTGCAGCATAGATCGCATCAACATCTGTGAAGTTTTCGTAGAGGTCTGCATGCACTCCATTGGCTAAAACAGCACCGGTAATGTCCGAACCGCCGCGAGCAAATGTCACTTTCTTGCCGTTTTTTGTAACTCCAAAGAACCCAGGAAAAATAATACACTTTGACGTATCTTTAAGCCGAGCCAAGTTATCATACGTTTCTGATAGGATCTGGGCGTGTCCAGGTTCATCAGTAACATATAAGCCGGCTTCTTTTGGACTGATATATTTGGCGGGCAAACCGCTTTGCTCAAAAAACAACGCAACAAGCTGGGCATTATTGTCTTCCCCGCTAGCTTTAAAAGCATCTAGTTGTTCTGAAAAGGAAGCATACTCACTATGCAATAATTGTGCAAAATTCCTGTCGATCAACTCTACTGCTTTCGTTCCTAGTGAAAGTTGCTGAATGATCGCGTCATAGCGTTCTTTGACCACAGCAAGTGTCTGCTGATAGTCACTACCTATGCGCACTTGTCCGGCTAGTTTGATCAAAAGGTCCGTAATTTTTTGGTCCGTGGCAAATCGTTTCCCAGGAGCGGAAACAACAACAATTTTTCTATCTGGATCAGCTTTAATAATATTCAGGACCTTCGTTAACTGAACACCGTCTGCAAGAGAACTTCCACCAAACTTTACTACCTTCACGAGACCACACCTACCTAATTCTAATTTAATTTTAATTTATCTAATACAATAGCAAAAATTAAGGTGGTTTTCAAAATTTTTTCAATAAAAAAGCAAGAAAGTTTTAAAAACATCCTTGCTTAGTGTATGAAAAAATATTTATTTGTTTTGAGAAATACTCAGTTAATATTAGTACCACCCATACTGATCTGAATGCTTCAAAGCATTTGACCATGAACCATATCTGCTATTAACGTAATTATCAGCTGTTTTTTCTTGATTAGCTTCAGAAAGGTCCCCGTTTAACATGGACTTGTCTAATTGGTACTTGCCGTAATACTGACCATTTGAAGCGGAGTATGATCCACCAGATTCGCGGCCAGCTATTGCGGCTTTAGCAGCTGCTTCAGAAGAACTACCTGAGTTATTTGAAGTTGTGGCAGGCTGAGAAGCTGCTTGTTGAACAACAACTTTTGTTTGTGCTTGTGCTTGCTGCGGCTGTACCTGCCCTTGAGAAGTTTGTTGCGGCTGTACTTTTTGTTGTACCGGCGCCTGTGCTTTAGGCTGTACCTGATTTGATTGAGCTGGTTTTGCAGGTGTCTGTGCAACAGCAGCTTGTTGTTGTGGTTGAGTTGAAGTTACTTGTCCATTTTCGCCAACTTCGATCTCTTGACCAATGTAAATCATGTTAATATTGGAAAGATCATTAGCTTTTTCAATCGAAGAAACAGTAACATTATTTTCTTTAGCGATCGATGAAATTGTATCCCCTGCTTTAACTGTAACTGTATCAGCATTAGCTGCAAGAGACCCTGCTGTGAGCATACCGACAGCTGCTGTAACTGTTAATAACGTCTTTTTAAATTTCATTATTCTTATACACTCCTATAACTTTATGCCTAGACTTACTAGCGATGTGCTTACACCGCTTTTTTGATTCAACGATGCCTAGTATAAGAAATAGAGGTTACATGCAAATAACACTCGATTTAAAAAGAAGCTTTATTTTGTAAAATCTCCAACTATTTGTAATTTTTTGTAATAGTATTACCGCTTTGCTCTATCAAGACGAGATAAAAAACTAGCCTTGACGACCCCATATGCAATCTTTACTTTATTACAAATTTCGGATCTAGCCGCAAGAATTTTACAAAATTTTGTTTGTTTTTTGAAAAAAGAAAATCTTTCAAGTTCTGTTTCCGTAAAAATAGCCTTTGCCCCTCTCACAAAAAAGAAACAAAAGCCTAAGTCTGCTAAATATCATGCCAAAGAAATTTAAAAAAGAATAGAAAAACTGGCGCTCCAGCCACGGCAAGCAACAAGACTTGCCAACTAAAGTTTAATATAACATAAGTACATAAAAACAAAACATAGCCTAATACTGCAAACGTAGCGACTGTTAATAATAAAAATGCAATAATTTTCTTTGAAAAACTCATCTCATTTAACTCCTTCTGTCAACTTCTTGGACTGTCAACAAACCACTATACAGATTTTCATCGTTGGGACTTTTCAAGCTTGAACGGTGGAATTCGAAACTTATCCGAACGACCTAATGGTATGAGCCAAAATAGTTTCTGATAGTCATATGTGCATTACGACTTGTCTTATCAAAGTCCTTAACCTTTTTCAAACTAGGAAACAAGATCACGTACCGGTTGCGATCCGCAACTTCTTGGGATTGCAATTCTTCTGCCTGATAATAGAACTTTTTTCCTTTAAGAGTTAATCGTAAACTTTTTCTTTCAAACATGAATGAACCTCCTCAAGCCAGCCGTACCTCGCAAAGTCAACACAGATCGTGCAGTCCACATACTAAAATTCTAAACATTATAATTAAATTTTGTTATCATAGAACTATACTATATTGTATATCGAATTTTGTTTTCGTGCATGTCAGACAAAAAGTTTTTTTATTTATGCAAATAACAATACATGGTTCAAATCCAAAATGGGAGTGTTTATATTTTGGAAAAAGCTGCTTTGATCCTTGAGGGTGGAGCTTTACGTTCTTTTTTTACCAGTTCTATCCTTGATTACTTTCTAGAACATGACGTTGAATTTGAATACGTACATGGCGTTTCAGCAGGAACGCTTTGCGCAATGAATTACATTTCTAAACAACGTAATCGTTCATCTAATATCAACCTTCACTTTTTGCATGACAAACGTTATATCAGCGTCAGCAACCTGTGGAATAATGGAGGAATTTTTAACCTAGACTTTCTTTTTTCGCCAGATTGCTTTGCATATAGTCCGTTCGACTGGGATACATATCGTCACAGCCAACAAGTATTTGAGATAACCGCTACTAACTGCGAAACCGGCGAAGCTCAAATTTTTCGCAAACAAGCAGACAATGACCAAGTCGAAGCTATTAAGGCTTCTTCGAGTATTCCATTACTGTCAGATATTCGCTTGATCGATGGACAACATTATTTGGATGGCGGGATCGCCGATTCGATCCCCTTTAAACGTGCGCAAGAACTCGGCTACGACAAGATCGTCGTTGTGGTTACTAGAGATCTCGGCTATCGCAAGCCTGAAAACGGTGCGGCCATGAATAACATGATCAAAAGAAGGTATAAACAATATCCTAATTTTGTTCAGGCATTTATAGATCGTCCCAAACATTACAATCAATCTTTAAATGAACTTGAAAAGCTCGAAAAAGAAGGTAAGATCTTCGTGTTGCGTCCCGCAGCTCCTGTTACTGTCTCTCACTTTGAAAGAGATGATTCAAAGTTGATCGATCTCTACCATAAAGGAACGGAAACGATCGTTGAACAAATGCCTGCACTAAAAAAATATCTAACAAAATAAATACATGTATCGTGGTCGTTAGCTTATTGAAAGATATGCAAAACGACCATTTTTGCGCAAAAAACCTCCCACTTCATTAGTAGGAGGCTACATAACCAAACTATTTTTAACAAACTCATTTCATTTCTTTTGATTGTTTTTCGTCAGCATACTGATAATATAACTGGCGGAAAATGTAAATGATCACAGCTGTTAAGAAGAATGAAAAAACAACGTCAGACATAAAATGTGCGCCAATAACTACACGTGAGAGTCCCATCAATGCCCCATAAACAATGCCGCTGATCCACCAGACTTTTTGTGTTTTTCCCTTAAAGAACCATGAAAAAACGATCAATAATGTGGCTGCTTGTGTGTGTCCCGAAGGAAAAGACATATGTCCTGTGACTCCATTAATAGTTAGCCAATTAGTAAAATTACTCTGTGTTTTATTTAATTCATAAGGACGAACACGTCCCCAGATCTCTTTTAACCCCTGATTAACTTGAAGCGAAAACCAGACAGTTAGTGAAGCAAAAATAGCGACTAACAATAAACGTTGGATCGTTTCCAGTTGAAAATGACCCAGCCAGTACTGAAAGGCAACAGTCAAAATGACGAAAATAAGCAGCCAGATCCAATAAGCTTTGCCTACGCTCAAAGCAACAGCCGCATTATCACTATTGGCAAGACCGATCGGCTTATGCTGATCAAGATTTGAGCTGACCGAAAGAAAATAACTTTCAACTTCATTTAAGTATTGTTTTAGCTGCCATCCTGATACTGCCAGTCCCCCACTCCCCAACAAACATTTGAATAAAACAGATCCTTGTATTTTAAAAGCAAACGTCAAAGCAATTTGACCGCTGATCACGAAAATCAAATATTGCGGAAACTCACCCACACTTTGAAATAAAGTACCAAAAACGCTGCGATAATTAATGACCATGTTACTGATCCACAGGTCCCCAAATGCAGCAATCACTAGTAAAACCACACAAATTACTGTACTAATACTAAAAAGTTTCTTTTGTTGTGAAAATGACATATCAATTCTCCTCTCAAATAAACTTTAAGCTAAACTACTAGTTTAGCTTAGACTGAAAAAGTAAAAAAAATTGACCTTTACGTAAGTATTGTGTAAAAAATGCTGTATTTTGTAATTTCAAAGCTATTTATTCCAAACCATACATTAGACTCAAATTCGTCAACCACACAATTTGCTTATACCTGCAAATAAAAAAGCGCAAAAGATAACTCTCATTTCATGAGTTATTTTGCGCTTACCCCTATCTAAAGAACCGCTCAATATGATAAAAAATTGTATTTTATCAACTTCCACTCTACAATGCTAAAACTATAGCGTGTGAGTCTGTTAGTATCATATTCTGAGTTTCTGGCCTTGCTTTGTTTTTTACTTGCTTTACTCTTTGTCCCCATTACCGCTTTCTTGTACTACAGAACTTGGCCCTGGTTCATAGGTGACTTTATTGTGTAACACTTGTGTAGCTACCCACAGTAATACTAAGGATACTACAATAAAAATCAATAAAATCAAGAATGACTGTGTGATCTGTCCACTGCCGAACCCACCAGTTAAGGACTCGCGGAATGAATACACTGACCAGGTCATTGGCAAGAATGGATTGACTGCTTGGAAAAAGCCGTTCATTCCGGTCGTAATTTCAATTGGGAATGAACCTCCACTGGCACCTAATTGAATCACTAACAAAATCATTCCAATAAATCGGCCTGGATTCTCAAATACAATAGACAGCAACATGACGATATACATCGCGGCCAACGAGAACATGATCCCGTTTAACAGAAAGCCACCAACATTTTGCGGTGTCAAACCGACAGCCATCATCAATAACAATTCGACCAAGGCATTAGCTACAGCAACTACGCCACCAATAGCGACTTTGCTGCCAAACCATTCATTAGCTGTACTATCGTCACCGCCCATTTTACGTAACGGATAAACTAAGTTGAAGACCAATGCTCCAACATACAAAGCAACAGACAACATATATGGTGCTAATGCAAAACCATAGTTAGGAACCTTACTGTAGTTACTGTGCTGTAGTCTCGTTGGGGCAGCAAACATCTGCGCATTTCTCTTGCCCAGGTTAGTTGAGTTGACCTCTTTAGCACCATCTTTCAAACTCTTAGACAAAGTACCCGTACCTTTGGCAACTTGGCCAGACGCACCATTTAATTTATCAGAATTTCCTGCTAATTGTGCAGAACCATTCGCTAGAGTATCGATCCCGTTAACTAAAGTCGGTACTTGTGCATTTAACTGCCCGATCCCACCAGCAAGCGTGTCTGCTCCAGAAACTAATTGGCCCCCATTAGCATTCAACTGACTCGTGCCATTAGCTAACGTATTAATGCCGCCGACTAATGCTGGAACTTGTGCGCCCATCGCAGTTAAGCCGCCATTTAACTGACTCGCTCCGCCACGTAATTGGGTACCGTTTTGGTTCAACTGTGAAGCCCCATTAGCAGCGGTTTTCACACCATTAGTATACTGCGTTAAACCATTCAACTTCGTTGGTAATGATGATTGATCGGCAATTTGTGAAATTTGAACTAGAATCTGATTGGGATCAGTCGTATAATGATATATTCCATTAGATTTCGGCCCATTAACACGAGCATTTAATTGAGTTGAAGCTGATTTCAATTTGTTAGCAGCACTTTCAAGTTCTGCCAACTTTTTCGTCATAGTCGCAACATCCATCGTTTCGCCTTGACTATTCATACCTGTTGATAAGTGTTTGATTTGACCAGTTAGCTTCAATAAATCAGGTAATGATTTTTGTGCATCGCTCAACTCGGCCTTAGCCCCAGCAACCGTTCCTTGAATAGCCTGGATTTTTTTCAAGGTCTTGCGATTTTCTTGACTATTTCTTTTGATCTGCTTCAGATCCTCCTGAGATCCAGCCATCTGTTCTTTCTGCTGTGCTGGCAACTTTTCAATTACCTTTTCAATTACATCCAAAACTTGCTGAGCTTTGACAAAACTATCCCTGTCATTAGCACCAATTGAATCCAATTGCTCCGTTAAACCATCCAATTTTGTACTAATATTAGTGATCCTATTGTTCATTTCATCAGTTGTTGTACTCAAATCAGCCAATAGTTTTTTGTTTTTCGGTGTCATCAAGCTATTTAATTTCTGAGCAGCCGTAATTTTAGGCGACTGTTCTTTTAATCGTCCCTTTAGCACTTCGACTGAATGATAGACAGTGTTACCCAAAACATAAGTTTTAGCAACACCTTGCGGTAACTGAGATAACTGGCCGGCAGCTTGTTGCAACTGATTAGATTTTCCAGCCAATTGTTGCAAACCACCGTTCAACTGACCCACAGCACCGGTATATTGGTTGATACCCACATTTAAAGTCTGGGCACCGTTTTGCAATTGACTAACCCCACTAGCTAAAGGTACTGTACCTGCTCGTAAAGCCTGGGCACCATGATTTACTTGGCTCACAGCAGCTGTATATGTGTGTAACCCTTTATCTAATACCAAAGAACCGTCAGCAAGTTGGACAATGCCCGCACTTAAAGGTTCAACTCCGGCATGCAAGGTCATCACACCATCATTTAAGTTTTTAACACCAGCCGTATATGTTGTTAATCCATTTGACAATGCCTTAGATCCATCGCTTAGTTTGACAGCGCCCTTAGCAGCTTTGCCAAGTCCTGCACCGACTTGCTTGGCTACACCGAACATCGTATCAGCGTATGCAGTTGAAACAGTTTTACTGACCTTGTTCTTTAACTGGCCGGCAGCTTCCTTAGTGAGGGCCTGACCAATATAGTTCAATGAATCATTGGTTTGATACTTTAAATTCATTTTCTGCGGCTTATCATTCAGAACTGTCGCCGCGTTTTTAGAAAAGTTTTTAGGAACAGTCACTACCATATAGTATTTATGATGTGACATACCTTCCTTGGCCTTTTGTGCGCTAACAAAATGCCACTCTAATCCATCCTGTTTTTTCATATTGGCAACTAGTTGGTCACCAACATCTAATTGCTTGTCTTGAAAAGTTACCGGTCGGTCATCGTTAACGACCGCCACGGGTAACTTATCAGCATTTTCATATGGCTCCCAGACAGACTTTAAGAAGAACACCGAATATAAAAAAGGAATAAACATAATTCCTAGCAAAGTAGCCAGAATGATCTTATGCTCCCAGATCATGCCGAACTCCTTTTTGATCATTTTCACTGAAATTCACTCCTATGCCAAATTTGAAAGACTATAAAATTACCCTTCTTTAAACAAAGAATTAACGCAAAAGCTTGATTTTCTGCGCATTCATCGTATAAATCTTCATTTATATATTTAGTTGATAGACTTCAACAATCCATAATATACTCTCAATGTCCATAAAAGACAACACTTTTGAATAAATTTTTCAAAAAAAATTTAGTAAAAAAAATAAGCCAACCGAGTTTTCCTAAAAACTCGATCAACTATCATTAAATACCCTTGCGGTGTAAGACATATGAATACGTCAGAGGAATGATCACTGCCATAATTAACGGAACGATTATTAACCATTCTTGCTGGAGAAGAATATTTGCCAAGAAAATGATCCCACAAATGACAAATATCCATCCTCCTAAGCGGTTGGTTTTTCGCCAGTTTTCTTTACTGTTAAGCGTCCAGGAAACACGATATCCCATCGTTTTGTTTTGTTTGACCTTTGGCAAGTAATTACCCAAAACGATAAAAACTACTCCCAATAATAAATTTGAAGTGGCATCAGAATTCATTTGGTATCCAAGAGAATAACCAAAAATCATAATCGTCGTAACGAATTCGATCCACGGCACGATCCAATAGATCACTTTTAAAATCTTGCCATCAATATTCTTTTTATGCTTATCTAGATTCGTAAATACCACTACAAATAACTGCACAGCAGCCATGACTAGCGGAAAGCCATAAACTGCCATCGCTTTATTACTCCACCCATTTGGCTGACCAGAATGCAGCGTAAAATGGGTAGCTATTTGGTCTGGCAGTTTATTCCATAGTAAAATACCAACTATAATTGGAGCCAAAGTTAATAAGAAAGAACCCACGATCGTCTTTATTTCTTTATCTTTTTTCATTTGTCCTATTCTCCTTCAGATCCTCAAACCAAGCCATAATTTCTTCAAGAATCGATGTATTCAAGTCATAGTAAATGAAATTTTTCTCTTTTTCTTCCCAAATCAAGTCCGCTTTTTTTAGTACTTTTAAATGATAAGAAACTGTAGCCGCAGTCATAGCAAAATGCTGACTGATCTTTCCAGCAGACATTCTTCCGTTCTTTAATAATTGTAATATCTCTCGGCGAGCTGGGTCAGAGAGTGCTTTAAAACTTATCTCAAAACTCATAGCTCTCCCTCCTAATTAGATAACTTTCTAATTAGGATTATATCAAATGTACAGTAAAACTGCCAGTCAACAGCTAGGCAACATTTTAATTCTGAAAAAGTGTTAACTCGGACTAACTTTAAATATATACATTGAACAAAAAAATGTGCTACAGAAATCAACAGATAGATCCCTACAACACATTTTTTAAGTTAAGACTTACTTTTCACTGTTTATTTAAGTTTTTGTATGAATACTTTCAGAAACCCTGACTATGCAACTTGGCAATCAAATATCACTATTGAGCATTTTACTTTTTTAATATAAAAATGCCGCCAGCACATATAATATTGCAATATGAGCCAGATAGAAGATGTAAAAGAGGTATTTCATTCCTGGACCCTTTTGTCCGTTATAGAACCAAATTGGAATAATAGCAAAAATCATTATCCACTGATTTGCTCCAAATATTCCATAGATCAGTGCGGTTAAGGCAATCAATAAACACTGGATCTTACGATTATCTCTGAATAGGTGTAATAATGGAAGCAATAAAACCTTAAAGTTATTTTCAGCTAAAATAATGGCTGGAAAAAAGCCGACTACTATTTGCATTACTACTAAGGGTATTAAACGATTGCCAACTATTACAGTAGCGATAACTGTGAAAATAAATGGCAAAGCACACCACAAGGTCCCTAACCAAATGTTTAGTGTTTGGCTGCCTGAAATTGATCGATTTCTGTCATAAACATCACCCCGATAAACAAATCGCGGAAAATATTATTTATCAAAACTACTTTTTCAAAATTGACCGTCTTCTCTAGGAGACTGGGAGTGTCAAGAAGTTTGTG
>NZ_AZFI01000160.1 GCF_001435755.1 Ligilactobacillus acidipiscis DSM 15836
CTTATTGAAGTTGTGGGAAACTGTTCTTAACCTTATTATATCAGTGTTTTAGTAATTACAATTAGTAAGTAAGGTGTATCAATGTTGCACATCTTAGCCTAAAAGTTGCATGGAAATTGTGACTAGTAGGTTATTTTTTTACTCTATAAGTTTAGACCCAATTTTATCTAGTTTGAACTATCCTTATTCATCTTCATCATTATATTCTATACTTCCGTCTGGATATTTAGTATAGGTATCCCCATCTTCATCTGTGAATTGTTGTGGAGAATGCTCATTCTGAAGCTCACCTGAACTTTCTTTATCATCTGGTGTAACTTTTAATGCTTCTTCTTCCGACATCCCCATCTTTTCCATCCTATAAGCAGCTGGGCTCATACCATATTTATTAATAAAGTCTGTCAATGAGAGAGAAAAATCTGCCTCATTAAAGTTATTACTCTGAGCACTACTTGCTTGACCTTGACCAGATTTTTGGGATTGTTTTACTTCAGAACTCTCTTGAGAACTTGAAACATTGCTACTTGAATTTTGTGGTTGAATTTCAGTACTTGAATTTTCTTCACTTTGAAATTTATCTAATTGTTTCTTAAAATTGTTTGAAGCAATCTTATTGTTTTGATTTAAGTAAATAATGTTCCCTCCACCGTTTAATAATTCCTCAGGTACACCCGTAAATAGTTCATTTAATTCTACTTTTTGACCAACTTTAAGTTTCAATATTCCTTTTTTATTAGAAACAACTTTTTTATTATCAGACAGCAGGACAAACTTAGATTTATTAAATTTAATATTTTGTTTAGAATTGTTTTTTACCTTCATTGAAACAAGAAACATTGAGCCCTTTGAATTGTCTTGTGTTTCATCTTGGTCAACTTTAAAACTAAATTTAACTTTCTTTTGCTCCACTCTAGATAAATCTTGATAATATGTAGCTTCAGACTTCTTAGCTGATACGTTTGAGCTACTTGCACTACTTTTATCATTCTTTGAGCTAGAGCATCCAGTTAACACCATACCTAACAATAGTACTGATAGACCCTTAACAACATTTTTTAACATTAGTACAACCTCCCAATAATTTCGTTAACAATTCTATAACACCCTTAGCAAAATATCTATACATCCATGGCTTATTACGCTGCTCACCCGATTTGTTAAAATAATTTCTTGCTGGTTATCCCTATTGAATAAAAAAGCTAGGATACTAACCTAACTCAGTAATATGCTTAAAATATTGTATCTTATACCTTATATTTATCTACTAGTTTATTTACATTCTCTTTTTGCCACGGACAATAGACCAATATCCTAGGTGATAACAACTTCATATTTTTTCCATCAATCATTATTGTGATTGATAATTGAACACCCATTATATTTGAAACATGAATGCTATTTACCCTTTCATTTGGTATAAAAGAATTCTTACCATTAAAATGACCAGATGCATTAAGACCAATTAAAAGTAATCCATCATCTTCAATACATAAAACACTGTTTTTGTTAAATAAGATCCCATAACTACCAATTAAAAGCATTTTCTTATAATAGTTGTTCATGGTATACACCATAATATTGGGGTTATTTGTAAATCCCATACTTTCTCTATACCTAAAAATTCTATCTTTTTTAAAATCACCGTTTGGCATAACAGATTTTGGCTCTGGTATAGAAACATTCAGTTTATACCCACTAAACTGATTTTGCATAGAGGAACTTTCACTTGATCTAACCCCACCATTAAAAGAGGAACTAACAGGTTGATTGAGTATTGGCTGTTTACTACCACAATAAGGACAAAATTTATCTTTAACCTTTATTTGTTGACCACAATTAGTACAGTATTTCATTTTTTCAGACATTGTATTACACCTTCAAAGCTTATTTTTCATTAACATTACACTCAAATACATGCTTGCATTTTTTACTCTAACGATAAAAACTTTTCATAATCTACCATCTATTTTTCAATTGTACCGTCAGGATGTATATACTCTTGATATGGAAGAATTTTACCATTCTCAGGAGCCTTTGCCATTGCTGTGACTTTATAATCATCACCAGCCATCCCATCAAATTTCCAATCTTTACCTGGGTCGTCTTTTTTAGCTGCTGCAATTGCCTCCTGTGCATTATTTATAACAGTCTTCCTCTCATTTTCTGACTGAGAGAAACTATTATTTGTAGCACTATCATCTGTAGCACCACTATTTGTAGCACTATCATCTTCTTCATCATCCGATATATTATTATCGGCATAGTTATCATCCGCATCAGTATCTGAATTATCATCTGAACTAGAAGTGTCTAAACTATCATCTGAACTACTATCATCTAAGTCATCACCCCAGTTTCTATAATATTCACCTTGCTTGTGGTTAGTAGTTAAAATTGTTATTTTTCCTTTTTTATTAACTCTAGATAACACATTTTCAGGGAGAGGACTATATACTGAACCATTTTTACTATCAAAGTTAGAAATAGCTACAATTTTTACTTTAATGTCCTGATTATCTTTAACAGCGTTTTTATCACCATTTTTACCATAGTAGGCTGAACTGTCCGGGGTTATCTCAATTTGAAACTCTCCACCATGTACCTCAGCAACACCTTCGCCTTCACCGTCTGTTGTGTTAGTTGCTATGTTAGATGTATAAGCATCTCCAGATAAATCTACAGTATTTTTCTTTGGTAAAATAGCAACCATAGTAGAGTTATCAGGTGCTTTTGTTGTCCCCTTAATAATCCAATCAGTTCCCTGTCTTCGACCACCTATTTTTATCTCACTAACTTTTACAGAATAAACATTGTTTTTCGACTTGGGTTTCTTATTTGTATTACTTGCTTTTTTAATCTGAGTCTTTTTGACCTTGTTTGAAGTTGCAGCATGAGAGTTTTGACTATGCATATAAATCCCCAACCCGCCAACACCTATAAGAGCAATTAATATTCCTATTGTCCAAACAATTTTACTAATTCTTTTTTCTCTTCTATCGGCTGAACGACTTTCTATTTTAGTATTATCTACCTCTTGCTTGTTTTTCTGCTCTTTGATTGGTTTACTTAACACAGAACTTGTATCCTGATGTTCTTCTTTCTGAATATTCTCATTTGGTTCATTAACTTTAGGTCTTGCTTGTTCATTATTACTTTTTTCTGAGTTATTTTGTTTAGTTATACTGCTAACATCAAATCCACATTTACCACAAAACTTTTCAGTACCAAACAGTTCATTGCCACAGTTAGGACAATATTTATGTTGCTTACTCATCATTATACCTCTTCACTTTTGAAATCATAATTTAGAAATAAAGAATAGTTAATAAAGAAAATTTTCTATATTTTGATTATAATAAGCTGTATTTACTTTGTAGTCTTCTTTATATGGATTGTTACCCTGTATTCCCTGTCCATCGGGTATTTTACAAATCCAGCTGGAATCATCAATATCAATTGCTATCATGGAATGTGTATCCACCTTTGTAACGTAACAGTAATGTAGTTTATTAGTTTCCTGGGCTTGCACAGGAAAAACATACCCACCTGTTCTAGTATTTTTATAAACTGAAACTATATAATTCGTTTCACTAGCCAAGCTTGTATCACTTCTAATTGTTTTTAAAATAGTATCCGTATTTTCAGGTGCATTATGCTTAAGTACTGCGTCCGCAGTGTCAACCCCATTAGGTAAATTTGTCACAGCTTCATGTTGTTTAAATAACCATATCCCAACAACAATAAAAAAGATAGCTAAAACTATACTAACAATTTTTCCAACATTAGTATTCCTAATTGTGGCAATGATTTTTCCATCCGTTGAGTTTTGATTAATGTCTTCATTATATTGATAATTATTAGTTTGTACATCATCAGTTGGATCATGTTTGTTCTTATTTAAATTATGCAAATCAAACCCACATATAGGACAAAACTTTGCACCATTAACCGTCTCATTACCACAGTTAGGACAGAATCTTTTTTGTGTCTCATTACTTAATTGTTCCTGTTCATTACTTTCTGTTTCTCCATCTGCATCTTTGCTATTGTCTGTTGTTAAATTACTACTGCTACTAACAATTTTCTCACCTTCATCCATTTTCTGAAATACAGTTACAACTCCTTTAGAACTATCAGAATTTTTAACTAACTTCTCTCCACAATCATTACAGAAGTCATTTGTTAATGGATTGCGAGCTTGACAATTGCTACAAACAACATAATAGTTATCAAACATCCTTGTTCCCCCTCTATGCTAATTTCATTAGTAAGTTTATACCTTTTTTACTGCAATATCCATATACTTATAATACATTTAAACCTATTTGTGGAGAGTATAAAATAGTTTGTGTAAAT
>NZ_AZFI01000161.1 GCF_001435755.1 Ligilactobacillus acidipiscis DSM 15836
GATGGTAAAGCTTGGAATAGTTTGTATTGGGGTAACCATGATCAACCAAGGGTGGTCTCTCGTTTTGGATCTGATCAACCAGAGTATAGGGAATTATCAGCTAAGATGTTAGCTACCACATTACATATGATGCAAGGTACACCATATGTTTATGAAGGTGAAGAGCTGGGAATGACCAACGTTCATTTTAAAGAATTATCGGAATATGAAGATATTGAGTCAATCAATGCTTATCACCAATTGGTTGAAAAAGAAAGAGTAGTAGCACCTGAACAAATGCTGGAATATTTGTCTTTCATGTCACGTGATAATTCGCGGACTCCGATGCAGTGGAGTGCTGAAAAAAATGCAGGTTTCACAGATGGAGCAAAGCCATGGTATGGTCTGAATCCTAATTACCTTCAAATCAACGCTGAAAATGAATTGAAACAAGAAGGCTCAGTATTTTATTACTATCAGAAATTAATAAAAATGCGCCATGATTCAGAATTGATTAGATATGGATCATACGAGTTGTTAGACCCCAATGATGAAGAGGTTTTTGCCTATAAGCGGCATTACAAAGGGCAAACTTTACTAGTCATCAGCAACTTTACTGAAGACACTTTAGAGCGAGATTATGAGCAAGACCAGGGGGAATTAGTCCTTGCTAATTACTCTGAGAGACAGGAAAGATCCTTTAAGCCATATGAAACTAGAGTTTATTTATTTAAATAGTCTTGGCACTAGCCATAACTAAAGAATGCTGTCTGGGCGACATTTGTTAATTTGTCACGCTTAGACAGCTTTTTGCACTTAACACAAAAAAACAACATCTTGAAAAGATTAACGGATATTTCCCTCTAAAGTAAGTTTTTGTACGCTTGGTGTTAGTTCGTAACAACCAATCATTTATACAAAATTTTACAAAAAACCAATAAGGTTAGACTTTTAAGTGGTCAACCAAAAAAAATAAAACCAATTGAACCACATAAAATTAAAAAATGTCTTAATTTACAAGTCGATTTGAATCGGTTAAAGGAAATCTGCGGGTGCCCTTACGACAAATATTGTCGTTTTTTTATCTATAATTGGTGCAAGATCAAGCATACGTGCGTTTCTGACGTACAAATTTTAGCTTTACTTTGCATACAAATGATAAATAATATTCAATCTCAATGTAAATTTTCGAGCAGGTTAAGTTTTTTATTTTTAATCAAATTGCGCTGAGTTGGGCTGTACTCTTTTTGTTCGGCGAGCATATCAACATTTAACTGTCATAATGGTCATGCGTCAAGGAGCTAATGTTCAGTCAAATAAATTTATTGATAGTTTGCGTAACCTCTTATGTCAAAAACTAGAAATAAGCACGCCAAGGCTTTTTCTAACTTAGCGATATAGGATACAATGTCACGAAAACCATGTATTTTTATGGCCTTAAAGCCCACTTAGGAGCGGCAACTAATGGTTATATTTTGAACTATATTTGTCACCAAGTCTTCAATTCATGATACACAAATCGCCTTAATTTTGATCGAGAGCTGTCCCTGTCATTTTGTTTTGGTATGTTAGCCAAACTTTAAAAAAGTTTACAAAACATGGGTACAACCTTTAAACACTTTATTGTTCAAATATGAAAGGTGCAAGGCAACATAATAGTTGTGTTCTAAAGAAATTACGCTGTATCATTGAATCCCATTCGTCAATTTTGGTGGCCAAAATTATGGAATCGTAAATAATTTAATGCGTTCGTTAGACGGTTTTTGGCTAAAAAATGAGTTGATTGTTTTTACTTATGATCTTGTTTTTTGTTTTAACGAGAATGAAGTTATTACGAACTAGTACATACACGTTATACCACTTTTAATCAATTCATTTTTTATTTCAATTGAATATATGATTCTAAACGGGATAAAAGCGATAGATAACTTAACCTTTCAAGAAAAAGCGGTTTTTGAAAAATATTCGGATCTTAAATGAAAGTTTTTAAAATGAGAGTTATTGAAAAATTTTGTACATTTTTATTTTATGTATTATTATTCACAATGTTTTTAAACTTAATTGCTAAAAGAAGTGCGTATATAAGACGAAAATTCCCCAAATCTTGTATATTTTATTTGTAAGTGTTAATTTGTCTTAATCCATAAGAATTTAACTTTATAAAATCTGATGAATAATATAATCTAATTAGCGAATAAAGATACTCTAATGATAGTTTTAACCTCATTGCTTATGTGAAAAATAAAATATATAATTATGGTGAAATAGCAAAATAGAAGCGCTAACATAAATATATTTTTGTTTACGATGTTTTATTTTCAAGGGGGCGAAATTGATGAATCGAGAAAAAAGGTTAGAGTTGATCAAAAAGATTGTAGATTCTGAGAAAATATCAACTCAAGAAGAATTATTAGAAACTTTAAAAAAAAGGGGCGTAAATGCGACTCAAGCTACGATATCGAGAGATATTAAATCTTTAGGGCTTTTTAAAAGTATGAAGAATGGGACAAAGTACTATATAACGCCTTATAAGCAAAAAGAAGCAAAAAAAATCAATAAAATTCAAGAAGCTATTCACGATAATGTGACTAGTGTTGAGAGAATTGCATGGCTAAATATTGTAAGAATGCCTTTAAATTCTAATTATGCAAACGCCTTAGGGTCGTTGCTTGACACAAGTAATATACCTGAAATCGTAGGGACTCTTGCAGGCAACGACACATTGGTTATTATTAGTAAAAGTGAAGATGATGCTGCTAAAATAAAACAATTTATTTTAGAAAGTATTGATAATTAGTAATTGCATTTTTCTTAAGGAGGAAGAAAAATTGTTAACTGAAGTTAAAAGGTCTCTAAAAACTAGGCATTTGTCAATGATTGCATTGGGAGGTAGTATCGGGACAGGTTTATTTGTGGCAAGTGGGTCAGCAATTTCTAAAGCTGGACCAGGGGGAAGCGTTGTTGCATATGTTGGTATTGGAATAATGATCTTTTTTTTGATGACTTCATTGGGAGAAATGGCAACATATTTTCCCGTTTCCGGTTCCTTTGCCAGCTATGCCCGACGATTTGTTGACCCAGCTTTTGGCTTCGCAATGGGTTGGAATTACTGGCTAAATTGGGTGATCACTCTGGCAGTGGATGTTTCGACGATTGGTCTCGTTTTTAAGTTTTGGTTTCCTAATAGTTATGGGTCACTTTTTAGTTTAATCGCCTTTATTTTAATTTTTTTGATAAACGCCTTGTCAGTTAGTTCGTTTGGAGAAACGGAATATTGGTTGGCGATAATAAAAGTCATTACAGTGATTTTTTTCTTGTTGGTCGGCTTTTTAACGATTGTTGGGATAATTGGTGGCCATCCAGTTTTTGGAAGAAATTTTACGTATAAAGATGCACCATTTGTTGGTGGCCTACCAAGTATTATTCAGGTCTTCTTAGTTGCTGGTTTTTCTTTTCAGGGTACAGAACTGATTGGAATTACTGCTGGGGAATCTGAAACCCCCGGTGAAAGTATTCCTAAAGCAATCAAGCAGGTTTTTTGGAGAATATTAATTTTTTATGTTTTTTCGATTGCAGTAATTGCTGCCCTAATACCTTATACTAGTCAAAATTTGTTAAGTACAAGTGCTTCAGATATTACTATCAGTCCATTTACTTTGGTTTTTAAACGTGCGGGTTTGGCCGGAGCGGCCAGTATTATGAATGCTGTTATTCTAACGTCTGTACTTTCTTCTGCTAATTCAGGAATGTATGCTTCTACTAGAATGCTTTTTTCTTTAGGGGTTAATGGCGATGCTCCTTCCATTTTTGCTCGGACTAATAGTCGTGGAATTCCTATGCCGGCATTATTAGTAACTAGTATTGTGGGATTGGTTATTTTTGGGACCAGCATTGGCGATAGTCATATATATACTTTCTTGGTTAGTGCTAGTGGGTTAAGCGGTTTTATAACGTGGTTAGGTATAGCAATATCCCATTACAGGTTTAGGAGAGCTTTTGTAGCTCAGGGACATCGGTTGAGTGAACTTAAGTATCACGCAATGATGTTTCCGCTGGGACCAATTATTGCGATGATTTTATGTGTGGTCGTAATCTTTGGTCAGGACGTTGATTCTTTTTTAAAACTTGACTGGCAAAATATCGTTATTTCGTATATGTCTATACCTATTTTTTTAGTTCTTTTTATTTACTATAAAGTCAAATATCACAGTAAATTAATACCTTTAGATCATGTTGATTTATCTGTTCATAAAATAGCAGCAAACGTTTTAAACCCTGCCAAAAAAACGTATAAGTTTAAATAATTTTTTATTTTCGAGTAGCATATTGGTATTTAAAATGGGAGTGTCAAGAAGTTTGTGTAAA
>NZ_AZFI01000162.1 GCF_001435755.1 Ligilactobacillus acidipiscis DSM 15836
CTTGTGAGACTTACTTCGCCAAAGTTTGCGTTACATTTCCTCTTGTGTTACTTACTTCGCCGAAGTTTGCGTTACATTCCTACTTGTGTTGCTTACTTTGCCGAAGTTTGCGTCGCATTTCTACTTGTGTGACTTACTTTGCTGAAGTTTGCATTACATTTCTACTTGTAACACTTACTTCACCAAAGTTGGCCTTTCAAGCGCGACCTAAGAGGAAAGGAACAGCATCTCACTTACCAAATTTAACAAAAAAGTCCGGTGACAAAACAAACTCAGTTTTGCTTCCGAACTTTTCACTTATCAGTGTTTAAAACTAAATTCCTAATTCTGCAAAAGTCTTATCCAAGTGCGACAACACTTTTTCACGGCCAATCAATTCGATCGAAGGTGCCAGATCTGGTCCGTGCATTTCACGGGTCGTGGCGATCCGGATCGGCATATACAGCTTGCGGCCGCGAATACCCTTTTCCTTTTGGATCTGCATGATCACTGATTGGATCTCAAATGCATCGAAGACTGGTAATTCCTTGATCTTAGCAGCAAATTCCTGTAGAACTACCGGAGCAGTTTCCTGTGATAATTCTTTCAAAGCATCTTCACTTAACGACTCAGGTTCATCGAAGAAGACGGACGAAAGATCGATCATTTCAGCAGCGTAAGACATCTGTTGTTTGTAAAGGTTTGTCAACTGACGTGCCCATTCGATCTTCTCTTTCGATGGATTTTCTGGCAAACGGCCTGCCTTGATCAACTGTTTGATCGCTAATGAAGTGATCTGGTCGGCGTTACCGGCCTTGACGTACTGGTTGTTGACCCATTCCAATTTCTTGTTATCAAATGAAGCTGGCGATTTACTCAAACGTTTGGGATCAAACATCTTGATAAATTGCTTCTTCGTAAATATTTCGGATTCACCTACTGGTGACCAGCCTAATAATGTAATAAAGTTAAACATCGCGTTTGGCAAATAACCTAGTGAACGGTACTGTTCGATAAACTGCAACACAGTTTCGTCACGTTTACTTAACTTCTTACCAGTAGCAGTGTTGATGATCAATGACATATGACCAAAAACAGGTGGTTCCCAACCAAATGCATCATAAACAGCCAACTGCTTAGGAGTATTAGCAACATGGTCATCACCACGTAAAACATGGGTGATCGCCATCATATGGTCATCGACGACCACGGCGAAGTTATAGGTTGGCATGCCATCGCGCTTAGCAATGACAAAGTCGCCGCCGATCGTAGCAGACTGAAAACTGATCTTGCCCTTAACGATGTCGTCCCATTCATATAAATGATCATGTGGTACACGCAAACGGATTACCGGCTTGATTTCCTTGGCTTTAGCAGCTTCTTGGGATGCCTTGATCTCGTCTTCACTCATACCTTCATATTCATAGATATAACGAGGAGCTTCACCGTTAGCCCGTTGTTCATCACGTTGAGCTGAAAGTTCTTCTTCAGTCATGTATGATTCATAAGCCAGATCTTTATCCAGCAATTCTTGGATCAATGGAGCATAGATGTCACGTCTTTCTGACTGACGGTATGGCCCATATTCGCCAGGCTTGTCTGGGCCTTCATCCCAATCAATGCCTAACCATTCCAAGTTTTCCATCTGGCTTTTTTCGCCATCTTCAACATTTCTTTTAGTATCAGTATCTTCGATCCGCAAAACAAATGTCCCATTGTTATGCCGTGCAAATAAGTAATTGAATAACGCTGTCCGAGCGTTTCCGATATGCAAATGTCCTGTTGGGCTTGGAGCATACCGTACCCGAATTTTATCACTAGCCATTAATAAATTACGCCTCTTTCATTGATATTCCTCTTCTGGGCCGTTAAAACAGCCACACCATTAAATTGTACTATGCTTACCAGCAAAAATAAACACTCTTAAGCAAACTAATTGGAGTTTTTCTCGTTAATGCCACGTTTAGAATGTGTCGGTTTAGCGAAGATCATCCGTCCGGCATCCGTTTGGAGCGCACTCGTAACTTCAACTTCGATCGATTTGTTCATATAATAGTGCCCATCTTCGACCACGATCATAGTGCCATCATCCAAGTATGCAACACCCTGTTGCCGCTCTGTTCCGTTTTTAATAATCATCACTTTCAGTGTTTCGCCGGGGATAACTCGCGGTTTGAGCGACTTAGCCAAAGCATTAACGTTTAAGACCTGAACATTTTGAAATTCAGCGACTTTGTTCAAATTATAGTCGTTAGTAACAACAACCGCATCGATCAGTTTAGCTAACTTCAACAATTTGCTGTCAACTTCTTGGATATCGTCAAAATCACCATCATACATTTGGACCGGCATGATTTTTTCATCCCGGAGTTTGTTCAAAATATCAAGACCACGCCGTCCACGCACACGTTTGACACTATCAGCCGAATCAGCAATATACTGCAATTCATACAAGACGAAGTTCGGAACGACTAAGATCCCTTCCAAAAAACCAGTCTTGGCAAGATCGTAGATCCGGCCATCGATCAAGATGTTGGTGTCTAGCAACTTATACTTACGAAAATTGTCGCCTGCTTTACGCTCTAAAACATCACCAGAATGCTCGCTGTCCTCTAAACCCGTCTTCTTGCGGCGAACAAAGATCTTGCGAATATCATTAAAACGCGAGCGTCCTAAAATAAATCCCAGGTAAGCAAACAAAATCAATAAAACAATGGGTAAGATCGTGTTTAAGAAAAATAATTGCGAATTCGAGAATAATAAGGAAATCAAAACCGCGATCAATAACCCAATAACCGTCGAAATAACTTCAGTTACGATCATCTCCGGTTTTTCATTAGTTAAAAATTTTTCTATCCTTTGAACTAACTTTTCAACCGGTTCGATCAAAATAATACTTAAAACAACAAAAACGACTAAACCGATCACCATATCAATAAAAATATTGTTAAGCCATCGATTTTGCACGTTAAATCCCGCCCATACCATTGGCATGAATGAGTAGCCCGCGCCTATTCCTAAAAGTGCGAAAATTAACTGGATCATTCTTTTTCGCATCCTTATCACTTCACTTTCTCCTGATTTGATTTGTCACAGAATGTTTTACCATCCTTTAAATATTTTACCAAAAATAAATTAATTATGTGTCTTTTTTTACTTAATCAAAAGCGAAATGTAACGCTTGATTTAACGTTTTAACACCACGGACTTCGATATTCTCCGGCAAATCTGCTTCAGACAGGTTATTTTGCGGAATAATGATCCGCTTGAATCCCAGTTTTTGGGCTTCACGCACGCGAGTTTCAATATCAGAAACTCGTCTGATCTCACCTGTCAAACCAACTTCTCCAATAAAGCAATCTGTTGCGACTGTTTCTTTTTCACGGTAGCTTGACGCAATACTGATCGCTAATGCCAAGTCAATGGCGGGCTCGTCTAACTTAACTCCGCCTGCTGATTTTAAATAAGCATCTTGATTTTGCAGCATCAAGCCGGCTCGTTTTTCCAAGACAGCCATGATCAATGACACCCGATTTTGGTTAAGACCTGAAGTGGTTCTTTTTGCATTGCCAAAGGCCGTCGGTGTCACCAAAGCTTGGATCTCGACCATGATCGGCCGTGTCCCTTCTAATGAAACGACTACTGCTGAGCCTGTTGCTCCCTGCAAACGTTCCTCCAAAAAGATCTGGGATGGATTGCTAACTTCGTACAAGCCACCTTCGCGCATTTCAAACACCCCGATCTCGTTAGTTGAGCCAAAGCGATTTTTGACTGCTCGTAAAATACGATAGGAATGATGGAGGTCACCCTCAAAATACAAAACAGTATCCACCATATGTTCTAAGATCTTAGGCCCGGCGATCGCGCCCCCCTTAGTCACATGACCAACAACGAAGATCGTGATACCCTGTCCTTTAGCCAAGCGCATCAAGTCCGCGGTCACTTCACGGATCTGCGACACACTCCCAACAGCTGACGACATCTCGGGTTCTTGCATGGTTTGCACGGAATCGATCACCACGTAGTCTGGCTTCAAACTGTCAATATTAGCTCGGATCGCGCCCATGTCAGTTTCCGGATAGAGGTAAAAATCATCACTAGAGACTGACAAACGTTCAGCACGCATCTTGATCTGATTTGCACTTTCTTCTCCAGAAACATAAAGGACTTTGCCGCCCGTTTGTGCCAACTGTCCAGAAACTTGCAATAACAAAGTAGACTTACCGATCCCCGGATCACCACCGATCAAAACTAATGAGCCCGGTACGATCCCGCCACCGAGCACCCGATTTAACTCATCGATCTGCGTTTGCACCCGTGGCGCTTGTTTCAAGGAAACATCTTTTAATAGCTGCGGC
>NZ_AZFI01000163.1 GCF_001435755.1 Ligilactobacillus acidipiscis DSM 15836
CATGCCGGGCGCACTCAAAGATTCCACTGGAACTTCAACCTAGAAGTTCCAGTGGATCGGCTGAAAGTCTTAAAAACCCTGAAAATCTACATATTGAAAAAACATTCCTGGAAAATTTCCCGAATACATTGGTCTCCACGAAAGCGATAGTTTCAGAACTATTTGGTGTCTATTCTCAAATCGGTAATACCGAAGTAGTTGCTAAATTCAATGCACGTGGCTTTACGAAATCGAGGCCAAAGTTAAGTACAATTTTGACTTAAACAGCGTCCTCTCCTTCGACTCAGAAAGTGAAGAAGCCGTTTACTAATTTTTTCCAAAACAAAAAAAGCTTCTGTTAATTTGATCTGAAAAGTCCAAAACAACAGAAGCTTTTTATTGTGAAAATTTTAATTAAAAACTAATTACTTCTTTTTCTCTTGTTTCATTTTATCATCCAATGGATATGTCAACCTGATCAAGCTGCTGTTGATCGTTGGGATAGCGAAGACTAAAATTAGCAGCCCGCTCATGACCCCAATTGCCACTTGCGTTAGGGTGACAACATTGGCTGGAATCAATGCCGCAAAGGTCCCGCCAAGAATCAGTGCAGCGGAGATCACGACTGTCCCGACCATGCCAGATGCTTTCACGATCCGCCGACTAGGCACGTCATTCCAGGCTCCGTACTCACGATATTTGCTCATCAAGAAGATACTGTAGTCCACCCCTAATGCTATTAACATGACAAAAGTGAAGAACGGTGTATTCCAGCTTAACATCTTTTCATCTAAGAACACTCCGCTTAGCCAGCGCGCAATGTTGATCCCGCCAAAATAGGACAACAGTAGTGTCCCGATGATATAAAGCGGCTGTAAAATCGACCGAGTCACCAACATTAAAGCTATGCAGATCCCAACCAACATTAAAGTGGCACTGCGGATAAAATCAGCCTTCGAGACTCTTGCAGTATCGTCTAAACTGGCAGATTGACCGCCAACCGCAACACGAGCGCCTTTCAAGGAAGTCCCTTGGAGATTATTTTTAACTTGTGCCTGCAAGGCATTAACTTTATCCAGCGATTTTTTAGCTGCCGGGTCCGAACTTAATATGACCGTGAACTTAGCGGTCTTCTTATCAGCGGAAAGATAATTATCCTGGGCACTCTTAAAAGTTGAGCTCTGCAAAACATTTTGCGGAATATAAAATGTTGCCCCGGCCGCTGAATTTTGCAAGCCTTGCAAATATTGGCTCATTGAGGTCATCCCACCATTGATTTGAGCCAGCCCTTTAGATGCCTGATTAATGCGAGCTTGCTGCTCCTTAAGCTGCTGTCCTGTTCCTTGCGCATCCTGACCAATTACCTGGGTGTATGCCGCAATATCTTGCAAGCTTTGCTGCAGCTTATTTAAGGTTGCCTTTTGCTGTCCTTGCATCTGCTGCAACATGACACCCAGTAGCTGTAGTTGTTGTGCAGACAAAGGCTGACCGGCTGCTGTCATTTTTTGCTGTAATTGCGGCAAGATATTTTGCTGGCTAGAATTGCTCTGTGATGTCGACTGGATTTCTTTTAATTTTTGCCCGATCAATTGAGCCTTGTTTCCGATATCTTTCAGTTGACTGCTATCAAAAGAACTAGTTTCTGTTTGGCGGCTGATCTCACTTAAACCGGACTGGGCCTTGCCTATTTGCCCGTTTAAATTTCTCAACTGGTCTTGAACATAGAGTTGGTTGATTTTAGTCCCGCTTGGTCGCGTTACAGAAGCCACTGTTTTGATTCCAGACTGGTCCTTGATTTGACGTGTGATCTGGTCAAGGTTTTTCAGATCTTTTTCGTTATTCAACTTATGGTTTGACTGAATATAAATCGTGGTTGGTTCTACTGTCCCCTGACTAAAGTGTTGCTGGACCACCTTAAAACCTTGCCTCGAAGAGTAATTTTCCGGCAATTCAACGGTCGTGTCATAGTTTAAACCATTCTGGTAGGTGAAAACAAATGGTACTGAAACCAGGAACACGATTCCCAAGGCGATGAAAGGATGAGATACAGAACTCTTTGAAAGAAAATTCCATAAATGATTCGTTTTCGTCTCAACCTGCTGATGATTGGGCCAAAAGACTTTTTCTCCCAGTGTCGCCATAAAGAAAGGATTCAGCGTCAACAAAACTAACAAGAGAACCGCAACCCCGATCCCAACACCAAGCGCTGAGCGATAAATCGAAAACTTGGCCAAAGCCAAGGTCAAGAAGCCAATCAGGACTGAGCTGCCTGAATAAAGGATCGTTTTGCCAGCAACTTTCAGTGAATGTTTAGTTGCTTCATGTTTCTCTAATCCTTGACTCAAATCATTTTTGAATTGGTGGTATAAAAGGATGTTATAATCTGTCCCAATTCCGAACATAACAACGACCATAAACACTTGAGTGAAATTAGAAATCGTCAGCCAACCGTTTTCGGCTAAATTCATCACGATCGCTAATGACACAATGAAACTAAGACCAACTGACAGTAGTGAAATCAATGGTGTGATCGCCGAACGGAAAATCACGATCAAGACCAGCAAAATAAAAATTACTGCAATAGCCTCAGTTTTTTTGATTCCTTCTTCAGTTGCCCGGCTAAAATCGTCATTTAGAACATCACCGCCCGTAACGTAAGTTTTAACTCCTGCTGTGGTTGCAGCTTTTTTCAAATTTCGGGTACTTTCCCGTACAGACTGTTTCTTACTGACATCTAACTGCAAAAGTTGGGTCGACTTATCTTTAGACACCAACTGTTTTTGCGTGGCAGAATTATCCGCGGCAGTCGTGAACTTTTTGATTCCGTATTTACCTTTGTCAGCCTTTAATTTATGAATGGTTTGCGTGATTTTCTTTTGCTGTTGACCGCTCAGCTGCCGGTCACCATTGTTAAAAACAACAACGATCTGCCTAGTGTTCTTGAGATGATGCCCCCAATCTTGCTGGATAGTCTTGGCAACTTCGCTTTTGGCAGAACTTGGGATCTGCGTCTGTCCATGCTCGGCTACGACCTGCGAAATATTTGGTAAGGCGAACAGACTAACAATCCCGATCACTAGCCAAGTAATCAAAGATAACCAGTAATTTTGTTTAAAGTTCCCCATCTTTTTCTCCCTCTTCGTCTACTCATTTTGGTATATTGGTATATGTGTTAAACTATTGAAAGATAATAAAATTTAAACAAAAAATATTCAAGTCACATTCTTTTGCATTTGTTCAAAAATGAACAGACCTGTCAAAGTGTTCAAGGAGATGATTGAATGAAAGTCTATTTAAACCATAAGCTTACTCGTGGGGCACGGCGTACACTAAACGCATTTTCTTCGGTTCTTTTAAACTTACTCCAACAGGAAAAATTTGAAAAAATCACAGTCAACCAGATCTGCACAGACGCGTGTTACCCGCGAACGACTTTTTATAATTATTTTGAAGATAAGTATGACTTACTGAATTATTGTTGGTTCCTAATCGTGAGCGATATTCAAATCAACAATACCCAGCATTTAACACCCGAAAAAGCGGCTCATCTTTATTTTGGCAATCTCTATGATATGTTGACCGAACGGAAGGATCTCTTAGATAAAATCTTGCTTCACAACGATATTGAAGGTCAAATGGTTCAAAGCTTTGCCAACTACCTCAAAAAAGAGGTCAACCAGATTATTGGTGAACTCCAATCCAGTCTTGAGCATCAAGTTCCTAAAAAATTGCTGGTGGCCTATCTTTCCGAAACCGTCATGGTTTTGTTAACTTGGATTTTTATCGACCAACATGACTTGCCTAAAGAAACCGCGATCAATTACTTGGAACAGCTGTTAGCCTAACTGATGGAGCTAATCCAAAAAAGCAGCCTCACACTTTCTTACGTGCGGAATCTAAAAAAACATTGACTACACTTACTTTTGGAAGGTAGTCGTTTACTTCAATTTTTACTTTTACGCTATCTACTTGATCCTTAGTAGCACTCAATTTGCAGTTCCATATAGGTGCACTTTACAACTTTTACCTCAGATCCTGCCTAATTAGCAAGAATTACAGAATCAGTGGGACAAATGCGCATAAAAACGCAATAAGCCGTGCTATTATCAAAAACCGAAATTTTATTAGTTTGACTCAAGAAGCCAAAAAGTACCAAACTTTTAAGATACTTTTACAGCTCATAATAGGCGTAGATTCAAGAGCTAAGAAAAATAGTTAAATTTTGTAGAGCGCTGATACAGTCAAAAGATATACAAAATTCACTACCACTTTTTATATGTTACATACATTGTTGAGGGTCCATTACTAAGTAATAGACCCTGCCA
>NZ_AZFI01000164.1 GCF_001435755.1 Ligilactobacillus acidipiscis DSM 15836
TCAACTTTTAACCGGTTCACTTCGCTCTGTTTTTTAAATAGGAGGTAATTTCATGTTAAAACTTGGCATCATTGGGACTAACTGGATCACTGAACAATTTGTTAATGCTGCTCATGAAACAAAAAAGTGGCAGTTAACTTCTGTTTATTCACGTACCCTTGATAAAGCTCATCAGTTTGGCGATAAATTTGCAAGCACTTCCGAATTTTTTGATAACTTGGATGATTTCTTTGAAAAAGGGAGCTTTGACATTGTCTACATTGCCTCACCAAATAGTCTACATTTTGAACAGTGCAAACAAGCAATTTTGGCCGGAAAAGACGTTGTGGTTGAAAAGCCTGCCACTTCAAATCCATTTGAAATGAAACAGTTGGTTCAAGTCCTGCGCGAGCATCCAGAAACGTTCTTGTTCGAAGCAGCTCGTCATGTTCACGAACCAAACTTTAAGGCAGTTAGCAAGGCTGTTGAATCATTGAATGTGGTCCAAGGTGCAACATTGACCTATGCCAAGTATTCGTCACGTTATGATGCGGTTTTAGCAGGTAAAGAACCTAATATTTTCTCGCCTGATTTTTCTGGCGGATGTGTCCAAGATTTGGGTGTTTACCTTGTGTATGATGCAATCGTGTGGTTTGGTATGCCGAGTTCTGTCGATTATCATGCTACTATGCTCCCAACCGGAGTTGATGGCAAGGGTGTTGCAATCTTGCACTACCCAGGTTTTGATGTCACACTTAATCTGGCCAAGAATGTTAATTCGTATTTGCCAGGCGAGATTTATGGACTTAAAGAAACCATCCGGATGGATCATTCCAGTGATTTGAATAAGGTTGTTTTAGACGATGGTAACGGACATCAAAAGGAATTATCTGTGCCGCAAAAGGATAATCCAATGGTCGCTGAAGCTAATGAATTTGCCGATGTGCTAAATGACAAAGGCTCCAACGATGCAAAACAATTAGAAGAAGACTGGCTCGCTTATGCTGTGCAGGTCAATAAAGTCCTGTATCAATTGCGGCAAAGCGCCAACATTAAATTTAAGGCCGATAGAGTGGCCGAAGAAGTAGAAGAGGAAAATAATGAATCCTAAGTTTGTTGAAGAATTTGAAAAAGAGAAGTTTGCCGGCTTAAGCCCGATCCAAGAGGCTGTTTACGAACCCTTATCAGCTGGTAAAAATGTAATTGGGTATGCGCCAACTGGCTCCGGTAAGACATTAGCTTACGCGATGCCTTTGTTAGAGACACTGCTGCCCAAGGATGGGACCCAGTTGTTAGTGCTGGTACCATCGCAGGAGTTAGCCGTACAGGTCAATAACGTTATGGGGCGTTTTGCGTCTTTATTAGGAATGAAGTCGATCGCTGTGATTGGTGGAGCCAATGTTAAGCGCCAGTACGAAAAGCTGAAAAAACACCCAGAGGTCATCGTTGGGACTCCGGGCAGGGTCTTGGACGTGATCAAAGAGCGCAAGCTGAAGATGCACAAGTTAACTGCTTGTGTGATCGATGAAGCAGACCAAATGTTGGCTGATGAGGCATCCTTGGCTTTATGCCGAGAAATCGTCAGTCATGCTCATGCTGATATCCAATTGTCTTTCTTCTCTGCGACAGATTCTGCTAATTTATCCGACGTTCATCATTGGTTCGGAGTCGAGCCTGAGGTGATCGATGTACGTCAGATCGACAATACTCAAGGTCATGTGACTCATTATTTGATCGAAAGTCCGGTTCGAAAGCGAGTTGAAATGTTACGTAAACTTGCTAACTTGGATGACTTTGCAGGGTTAGTCTTCTTTGATTCAACCACTCAAGTCAAAGATGCGTCCGAAAAACTGGCTTTTCAACACGTTGCGATCGGTGAATTAAGCTCAGGGCAAAGTTCTCAAAAACGTAAGCAAGCCTTGGCTGATCTGCGCAAACGAAAGATCAGATTGTTATTGACTACGGACGTGGCAGCGCGTGGTTTGGATATTGCAGAACTGCCGGCTGTTGTCAATTTTGATATCCCCCGTGACCTCACAACCTACATTCACCGCAGCGGTCGGACCGGTCGGATGGGTGCGCAAGGAACAGTGATCAATTTAGGCAACGAACATGATCTGCGTCAGTTTAAACAACTGGTCAAAGACAAAGACTATGATCTGCAAACGGGCTATATATACCAGCATCAGTTGGTTACTGATCTTAAAGCGGCTCAAGCTGAAAATAAGCAGCAAAATAAACCTAAAAAGAAGAAAAAGAAAACTAAAACTGAGATAAAACAAATTCGAGCTGAAGAAAAGAAACAAAGTATCAAGCATAAGAAAAATCGGAAACGTGACCGAAAAAATAAGGGTAAGCCTAAGCCAAAAAAGAGGCAAGGCGAGTAACCGAACTTCATTTGCCAAGAAGTTTGGGCCCAAGTAAAGGAAAGTTGCAAAGTTGGTCAAACTGCTTTTAATCAGGGCGTAAATGGCTTATGATAATAGAGTAGACAAATGCTTATCAAAACGAGGTGGTCTTTGATGAAGACTTCAATTAAACTAAATGTTTCGGCACAATACATTTTCGAACGACTGGTAGATTCACGAATCTACGATATATTTGAGGCCACTGGGCGTTTTATGGCTGCTGATGAGTTAGCTGGCTTTGCCTATTCGTCGGTCAACGATGAGGGCGAATCGTGTCAGATCCAAATCACAAAGTTGATTTCTGCGGTCAGTTACCACTTTCAGGTCGAAACCAAAGATGAAATAGTTTCTAAGGCCTATGATTTGAAAAAAATGGCTGCAGATCAAGTCGAGGTCAGCTACACTCAAAAGGTAAAAGCTAAGAACTTATTGGTAGCGCTGAAAAACAAAACGAACAGCATTTTGTTTGATTGGCTGTTGGCTAACAATTTCAAAAAAATTTTGAAGCAACTAGAAATTGGTTATTAAAAATAATTGATACTATTGACTTTATGGCTTTTTAACCGCTATACTAGTAAAAAGGCTGGTTGCTACATGCGCTTGTAGCTCAGCAGGATAGAGCAACCGCCTCCTAAGCGGTAGGTCATCGGTTCAATTCCGATCAAGCGCATAGTATATGAACGGCATGACTGCATGGTGCAGGCATGTTGTTTTTTTAAAATGATGGAAGCAACTTGGCTCCTAATGAAATTGGTGTTGAGAGCTAGGCAGACCCACATACAAAAAGATTGTTATCTGCACGCAGATCTGCAAAACAAATGTACATCAATTAGTTGATGTGGCCCCAAGTTTGGTAAAGTTAGGTCCAGAAGAGGTCGATGTCGCCCCAAGTATGGCAGATGTAGGGCCAGATGAGGCTGATGTGGCCCCAAGATCAGCAAAGTTAGGGTCACATCAGGCATTAAACTTAATTAAGTAAACATTAGTAAGATAAATTAACAAATAAGGTAATGGAGTGGAGAAAATGAATAAGATCAAAATTATGACTGTCTTTGGCACTCGTCCTGAAGCAATTAAAATGGCGCCGCTGATCAAAGCAATGCAGCAACGTCCCGCGGAGTTTGAAACAATAACAGTGGTAACGGCACAGCACCGTGAAATGTTAGACCAGGTTCTGGAAATATTTAAGATCACACCTGATTTTGACTTAAATATTATGCACAAGGGACAGACCTTAAACGAGATCACGACTGACGTCTTACAAAAGCTTGACCAAGTCATCGCTGAGGCTGAGCCTGACATTATTTTAGTCCATGGTGACACTACGACCACTTTCGCTGCCAGTGTAGCTGCTTTTTACCGGCAAAAGACTTTAGGTCATGTTGAAGCCGGGTTGCGGACTTGGAATAAGTTTTCTCCATACCCTGAAGAAATGAATCGGCAAATGACGGATGTGTTAAGTGACCTGTATTTTGCACCAACAGAGCAAAGCAAGCAAAATCTGCTGCAAGAAAATCATCCTTCTGACCAGATATTTGTTACCGGTAATACTGCAATCGATGCTTTACATGAGACTGTGCAAAAAGATTATCATCACTCAGCTTTAGATGAAATTGCCGCTGAAAATCGCATGATCTTGGTCACTATGCATCGCCGGGAAAATCAAGGCGAACCGATGCGCCAAGTCTTTCATGCAATGAAAGAAGTTTTAGATGAACGACCTGATGTAGAAATCGTTTATCCGGTACATTTAAGTCCTGCTGTGCGTGAAGTTGCCCACGAAGTTTTCGCTGATGTTAAACGTGTGCACTTGATCGAACCGCAAGATGTGATCGATTTTCATAACTTATCGGCTCGTAGTTATTTCATTATGACGGATTCTGGCGGCGTTCAAGAAGAAGCACCGTCTTT
>NZ_AZFI01000165.1 GCF_001435755.1 Ligilactobacillus acidipiscis DSM 15836
CATTTCATCAGTACCACTTGATAAAGAACCATTATTTCCAGTCTCTTAAAAAACGACTATTTAGTTTCTTTTTTTGCTTTTTTTGCTTCTTTTTCACGTGCATTGGTATTTAAAATACTCTTACGCAATCTGATTGATTCTGGTGTGATCTCTAACAATTCATCTTCATTTAAGAATTCCAAAGACTCTTCCAAAGTTAAATGAGTTGGCATCTTGATAGAAGCAGTTTGATCTTTACTTGATTGACGAACGTTGGTCAAATTCTTACCTTTAGTAATATTAACTGAAATATCACGTTCACGAGAAGATTCACCAATAATCATACCTTCATAAATTTCAGTACCGGGATCAACAAAAATAGTCCCACGACCTTCAACACCCATGATAGCGTATGTGGTTGCCTTACCTTGATTAATAGAAACAAGGGCACCATTTCTACGACCGGGCTCCCAGTTGCGGATCACTGGCTTGTATTCAGCAAATGTATGATTCATGATCCCATATCCACGCGTCATTGAAAGAAATTGTGAATCAAAGCCGATCAATCCACGAGTAGGTGTTGAAAATGTCAAACGAGTTTGCCCATTGTTACCTGTTTCCATGTTAGTCATTTCGCCCTTACGTTGAGCAAGAGCATCAATGATCGAACCAGAATATTCATCAGGCGTATCGATCGTGACATTTTCAAATGGTTCGGATAACTTGCCATTGACCTGGCGCAAAATAACCCTTGGACGCGAAACGGCCAATTCGAAACCTTCACGACGCAAAGTTTCGATCAAGATAGATAAGTGAAGTTCTCCACGGCCTGAAACGACCCATGTGTCTGGAGATTCTGTATCTTCAACACGCAACGAAACGTCAGTGTGTAATTGTAATTTCAACCGATCTTCTAATTTACGTGCAGTAACCTTATCACCTTCACGACCAACAAACGGCGAGTTATTAGTAATAAAGTTCATCTGTAGTGTAGGTGGGTCGATCCGTAAAATTGGTAAAGCGTCTGGCTTATCAACAGGACAGATAGTTTCACCAACGAAAATATCTTCCATTCCTGAAATAGCAACCAAATCACCTGCTCGAGCTTCATTTATTTCTAATCGTTGTAAACCGAAATAACCAAAAAGTTTAGTAACTCTAAAGTTCTGCTGACTTCCGTCCAGTTTCATAACTGTAACTTGATCACCAACTTTAATAGTTCCACGGAAGACACGGCCAATACCAACACGACCAACAAACTCATTATAGTCAAGCATAGCAACTTGGAACTGCAATGGTTCATCAGAATTATCGATTGGTGCAGGAATCGTATCAATGATCGTATCAAAAATTGGATCCATGGTGTGTTTTTGAGTATCAAGATCAGAATCTAATGAAGATGTCCCATTCATAGCTGAAGCATAAATCACTGGGAAATCAAGTTGCTCTTCATCCGCTCCGAGTTCAATAAAGAGATCCAAAACTTCATCAACTACTTCGTCTGGACGAGCACCTGGACGGTCAACCTTGTTAATAACAACGATCGGTGTCAAATGCTGCTCAAAAGCTTTCTTTAAAACAAAACGTGTCTGTGGCATTGTCCCTTCAAAAGCATCAACTACTAAGACAACACCATCGACCATTTTCATGATCCGTTCTACTTCACCACCGAAATCGGCATGTCCTGGTGTATCCAAAATATTGATCTGTTTGTCTTTATAACGAACAGCAGTATTTTTAGACAAGATCGTGATTCCACGTTCCTTTTCAATATCATTGGAATCAAGCGCACGATCACCGATCTGAGTATGCTCATCAAGTGTATCGGATTGTTTTAACATTTCGTTAACTAAAGTCGTCTTACCATGGTCAACGTGGGCGATAATAGCAACATTACGAATATCATCACGTGTTTTCAAAATTTGTTCTCCCTTTCATTCATAGGCTTTACGGTAAAATATCATTGTTTTTTCATGATTTTGTGAAAACTTTGACATTATTTTCATAACCTGGCATAAAAAAAGCTGTGACAATGAAGCCACAGTCATCGGCTATCATTTGGCAGACATCAATGCCGATATTTCAATATAAGCATTTTTTGTTGCTACCAGTACATCTTCTGATGATACCACGTCTAAGAGCTTGCCGTCAATCGTTTTCACACTCAAATTTAGACTTTCTGCTAAAATACTTCCTGCTGCATAATCCCAAGGACGTAAATGTGACAAATAGCCAACACACTGACCCGTCAAAACATGAATAAATTCGATCCCTGCACTACCATAGATCCGTGCACCCGCACTTTTACGAATAACTTCCTGTAAATTATGATAATTAGTAAGCATCATTGGTCCGTTGACACCTAACAGTCCATCCTTTAACTGAATGTTTTTGGGTGCCGGCAACTGCTCTTTATTGCAATATACTCCGATCCCCGGTCCTCCCCAATACAAGCGATCATGAATAACATCATAAATAAAACCTAATAATGGTTTTTGATCCTGATAAATTGCGATCATGCTAGCAAAATCAGCCGCTTGTTTAACGAAGTTCATTGTACCATCGATCGGATCGATCACCCAAAAAAGTCCCTTTGACGATTTAAAGTCGGCTTTATTACCTTCCTCGCCTAAAATAGCTGAATCAGAAAAATTCTCGTTGATTTTTTCTCTAAAAAAACGTTCTATTTCCTTATCAATGTTTGTTACTAAATCAAGCCGTGACGTTTTGTTTTGTACATCCAGACCACGTGCTCTTCCTTCCAAAATTCTATTTCTTGCTTCATGAAACCATTTTGTTACCTGTCGATAAATTTCCTTTTGTTGTTCAGTCATTGTACTCATTCCTTTTTTGTTTTGAAACGCTGAAATTTTTGTTCGTTTTTCAAAACATACTGACTTGCAGCATAGATACTATACCCTGAGGCCGTCTTAAACCTCTTGTCTAATTGCTTCTGAGTCATTTTTGCCGGCTCTAATTCCTGAAACCTTCGGTATTTTGTTAAAAATTCAACGCGACTGATACCAATAGTATATAGCTTTTCTACGGCCTGGTAAAAATCTGTCGCAATAATAACTTCAGAAATATCCCATTCCGGCATTAAAGGGTATTCATAATTTTCTGTATTCATTAGTTCATCTTCCACTCATCAAACTTTGAATCTGGCTTAAAACCTGATCTTTAATATCTACCAATTTCTGTTTTTCATCTTCCGACAAATTAAGAGTTGGAAGTTGTGAAACTCCTTGTGTTGACAATAAAACCGGTTCGCTGATCGCAATTTTTTGCTCATCCACTTGAACTTGGTGTGTTAATGGGATAATTTGTGCAAAAGATGAAAATAGCGCCTCAAAAACACAGTCGATACTAGCTAAAATCACCGGCAACAAACTTTTTTCTGAACTTTCTTTCAGTCGCTCCTCGATTTTTGTAAGTTCATTTTGAGTAAACAAACTGTTTTCTTGGGCGATCAAAGACAGTAACGGTGTTCCTGCCACTAACCCTCTACTCCATGCTGGAACTGCATCTGCAAATGTTCCCAAAACACTGACATGGATCTGACGCACATCAATTTTTAAAATATTACTGATCATTTTTTCAACCAGCATCGATAACGGCAACGTCCCTAAACCAAAAATAGCATTATCAGGTAAGCCTGAAAAACGCAATGCAGAAAAAACTTGTTCCTCACCGTGTTCAGTTAAAAAGCAAACTTTGCCGGCAAAATTATTAGCCATAGCCTGATTAATAAGAAGTTGAGTCCAGTGAATTTCAGCACGTAAACTTTCTTCAAATGTCAAATCTTTTTCACTTGCACTTTCTGATTTTCCGATCAACAAAAGATCAATATCATTCCACTCTGGAGTATTCGTTGCAGTTAGCCGTAGATTTTTAGCCATTACGGCAGAATTCAAAATATCCTGAACAGAATGCGGAAACTCAACATCTTTTTGGTACCAAATAAAACTAATTTCTTTATCTTGAACGATATTATGCTGCAAAATTGCTTCCACTAACAAATCATTCCCACAGATCAAAACGTTTCTTGACATACTCACGCCTCCCACGTTAACAACGTTGACCATTTCTGTCTTTTTATTCTAACATAAACTATTATATCTGAAAATTTTCTTAATTGTCTCAGTCATAAAATAATGTTTTATTCAAAATCCCGCAAAACCAGTAAATATAATAAAAACAGCTCGTTAGCGTAAAGTATTTGTGGGTGGAAGTCT
>NZ_AZFI01000166.1 GCF_001435755.1 Ligilactobacillus acidipiscis DSM 15836
CCTTAAGGGAAAAGTATGAATAATTCAGGTAACTAATTATTTCTTAAATCTAAACGAAGTAGAAACACAAATATTGCAGTCAAAATCATAAGCATGTAAAATTTATGTTAGAGTACCCGTAAAAGCTGAATTTAGTTAAATAGCTATTTTGTAAGTACTGTAAAAATGACATTAATAATTTTTGGAGGAATGATTTTTTGAAGAAAAAAATACGCCGTTCATCGTCTGATCGCTTTTTGGCAGGTGTTTGTGGAGGAATTGCCGAATATTTTGATATTCAATCAAAATACGTACGGATCGGGTATTTGATCTTTACTTTGATTTGTTCTTTGATCCCCCGACTGGCAATTTTACCTGTTGGGATCTACTTGATATTATATTTGGCAATACCGCAAGAAACTGCGGGAGGGACATGGTCCTCATTTTTCCACAATGTTGATCCTGGTGCAAAGATGAGGAATAACTCGCATTCCACTCAGTCGCAAACTGGGCGAAAAGTATTACATGATGCACATGAAAGGAAGAGCAATTGAATTTCATTAAACGTGTTTTAGTTAATGCTTTGATATTTGTTGCTGCAGCAGGATTGCTTCCAAATCAGTTTCATGTCGCTAATTTATGGATCGCAGTGCTGGCAGCGGTAGTTTTAAGCTTGTTAAATGCTTTTGTGAAACCCATTCTTGTGATTTTGTCACTTCCGATCACTATGTTGACTTTGGGTTTTTTCTATCTTTTTATCAATGCTTTTATCTTGGAAATGACGTCTTATTTTGTGGGGAGTACAGTTTTTAGCTTTTCAAGCTTTGGTAGTGCCTTTCTGGTTTCACTGATCGTTAGTTTAGTAAACTTGATCGTGACTGATCGCTTTTCACTATAAAAACTGTATAATGGTTGTAGAAAAGAATTAGTCTATTTTCAATAAGGGGAAGCAATGGTCTTTCCCTTATTTTTACATAAGATAATAGATGTCTGTGGGAGGTTTCAATTTGAATAAAGTCAGTGTACAAGAATTAGTCGAGGAATGTGACCTGGTAGTTTATAGTGGGGGAGTTAATTTGGATTCTCGCTATATTGTGACTAGTGATATCTCACGACCAGGATTAGAAATGACAGGATACTTTGATTATTATCCAGCCGAACGGATCCAGCTGTTAGGAATGACTGAGATCTCTTATTCACATAAAATGAAGAAAGACGAACGAGCTCGGATCATGGACAAGATGTGCGGTAAAAATACCCCGTGTTTCTTGGTGTCTCGTTTTTTGCCTGTGCCGCTTGAACTGGAAGAAGCCAGTAAAAGACACAGTATTCCGATTTTAAGATCCAAGTTATCTACGACTCGTTTATCTTCACGTTTGACTGATTTTTTGCAGGCGAAGTTATCAGAACGTCGTTCAGTACACGGTGTTTTGATGGATATTTATGGCTTGGGAGTTTTGATCACAGGAGATTCTGGTGTAGGAAAGTCTGAAACTGCTCTGGAACTTATCAAGCGTGGACATCGCCTGATTGCGGACGATCGTGTGGAGATCTACCAGCAAGATGAGCGTACTTTGGTCGGTGAAGCCCCTGAAATTCTCAATCATTTGCTTGAGATCCGCGGAGTTGGTATTATTGATGTCATGAATCTTTTTGGTGCAGGCTCAGTACGACAAAACACTAATATTTCGGTGATCGTTAATTTGGAAAACTGGTCCGCTGATAAGCAATATGACCGCTTGGGTAGTGGTGAACAGCAATATGAACTATTCGGTGTATCCCTGCCTAAGATCAATATTCCGGTTAAAGTTGGTCGGAATATGGCCATTATAATTGAATCGGCCGCTATGAACTTCCGGGCAAAATCAATGGGGTATGATGCAACACAGAAGTTTGAGGATAATCTAAATCGGTTGATCAAAAAAAATTCGCTCAATAATTAAGTTAATGTCCAATTGAAATTAAAATATTTATGGCAAGACTAAATTATTGAGCTTCAGAGTAGTTTGGTCTTAATCTATTGTAAGGAGATAATTAATGTATGGATTTTGTGTTGGGTGCCTTGAATCCGATTGCGCTAAAATTTGGACCCTTTGAGATCCGTTGGTACGGTGTGATCATTGCTTGTGGAGTTATTTTGGCTGCGGCACTTTCTGTTAAAGAAGGTCAGAAACGCGGCTTGAAAGATGACTATTTTTATGATTTTCTTTTGTGGGCTTTACCGTTTTCCTTGATCGGTGCGCGACTTTATTACGTAATCTTTGAGTGGCCATATTATCTGGCTAACCCAAGCGAAATTTATCGGATCTGGGATGGCGGGATCGCGATTTATGGTAGTTTGATCGCAGCTGTGTTAGTCCTGCTAGTTTATTGCCGCCATCAGCAGATCTCAAGTTGGCTTTTTTTGGATGTGATTGCCCCCAATGTGATTTTAGCGCAAGGAATTGGCCGCTGGGGTAACTTTATGAATCAGGAAGCTCACGGAAGAGCTACAAGTTTGAATTTTTTACAAAATTTGCATTTACCTCATTTTATTATTGATCAGATGAACATTAATGGTATTTATTACCAGCCGACATTTTTGTACGAATCGGTTTGGGATGTTTTAGGCTTTGTTATCTTAATACTATTAAGACGAAAAAACCACTTGTTCAAACAAGGAGAAGTCTTTTTCGGTTATGTGATCTGGTACTCATTTGGCCGTTTTTTTGTAGAAGGAATGCGGACAGATAGTTTGATGCTCGGGCCGTTGCGTGTTTCTCAATGGTTATCGCTTGTACTGTTTATTGGTTCAATTTTATGGTTATTACACCGTAGATATTGGCAGCCTTATGCTCCATGGTATCTTGATGGGCAACAGTCTTTTGCAAAACAAGACCAAGAAAAATAAAAGTGAGTGTTTTACTAGACAGCTTACAAAAAGTAAGCTAATATGAATACATGGTAAAAGAGAAGGAAGGAATGGCTAATGGCAAAAAGTTATGATGTGATAGTTATCGGTGCTGGACCAGGTGGAATGACAGCTGCTTTGTACGCTTCTCGGGCTAATTTATCTGTTTTGATGTTAGACCGTGGCATTTATGGCGGTCAAATGAACAATACGGCAGAGGTCGAGAATTACCCTGGTTTTAAGTCAATTCTAGGACCAGATCTGGCTGAAAAAATGTACCAAAGTTCTACCCAGTTTGATGCGGAATATGCCTATGGAAGTGTTGAAAGTGTTTCTGTTGCAGCCGACGGTTTAAAGACTATCACCACAGATAGTGATGTCTATGAAACACAGGCATTGATCATTGCTACGGGTTCAGAATATCGAAAACTGGGAGTTCCGGGTGAAGATGATTATAGTGGTCGCGGTGTTTCATACTGTGCAGTTTGTGATGGTGCGTTCTTTAAGAACAAACCAGTTGCTGTGATTGGCGGGGGAGATTCTGCTGTTGAAGAAGGCGGGTATCTTTCTCAAATGACGTCCGCAGTTAATATTATTCATCGCAGAGATCAATTGCGTGCCCAAAAGATTTTACAGGATCGCGCATTTGCTAACGATAAAATCGGTTTTACTTGGGATACAATTGTCACAGAAATTTTAGGTGATGGACAAAAGGTCACTGGAGTTCAGACACACAACAAAAAAACCGGCGAGGATAGTGTTAAAGATGTCGATGGGGTCTTTATTTATGTTGGTAATCAGCCAATGACCCAACCTTTCTTAGACTTAGGTATTACTGACGATAAAGGATGGATCAAGACTGATGAAAAAATGAAGACGAGTGTGCCGGGAATTTTTGCAGTTGGTGATGTTCGTCAGAAGGATCTTCGTCAGATCACTACTTCGGTTGGCGATGGTGGTATCGCTGGACAAGAAGCCTTTAATTATCTCCAATCATTGCAAGATAAGGTTCCTGCTAAATAATATGAGCAAAAGAAATTACTGAGAGCTTGGATAAAGTTAGTTCTTAGTATGAAAATGAGCTAGAGAAGTCAATCAGCGCTTTCTCCAGCTTATTTTTAGGACGGCTGTGCCTCATTTGATGATGAGGTGCGGTCGTTTTTTATTAGGATCATTGTGTTATCCTAGTAGATTTGGCAAATGTGACGCAAAGTCGAGCAAAGTAAGTGTTACAAGTGGAAATGTGAC
>NZ_AZFI01000167.1 GCF_001435755.1 Ligilactobacillus acidipiscis DSM 15836
CCTCAATTTGCATCTTACTTAAGTAGTTTTCTGACGGACCCTAGTTTAATTATACCTTAGATTAATCCAAGTGGTATCGTCGAGAACCGCTGAAAATTAAAATGATTTTGGACAGTGAGAGCTGTCAGCCAAATTAAACCGGGCGGATTTAGTGGCCAAACGGCACGCTTCAGTTACGGCAGTCGCATTAATTTGGCTCCTTATATTCGAATGGGACAGTATTACGGGCGCGATCAGCGCAAAAATAGGCGGGTAAACAAACCAACCGGATGAGCGCTCACGCATATGGTGAATCGCCATCCGGTTGGTTTGATTATCTTATTCAGTTAATAAGAGTTGGTCTGGATCGTTGATTTGGATGATTTTGCCAGTCTTTTGGGTAATCAGGCCTTGGCGTTCAAATAACGCAAGCTTGCGGCTAATGCTTTCAGGGGTGGTTCCCAAGAAGGTCGCTAAGTCCTTCTTCTTTAATGGTAATTTAAACGCGTCCGTCTTGAGTGCAGCCGCCGTTTCCGTAAGGTAGTTGGCTAGGCGCGCTTCGACGGACTCGGTCGCCGTGCTCGTCGTTTGGCGTTCCAGCTGGGTGAGCCGTCTGCCGAAGACGTTTAAGACGTTGATGCTGATGCTAGGATATTGTTGCATCAACGCTTGAAAGTCGGCGCGGCGGATGCTGCAGACATCGGTTGGAACCAACGCTTCGCCAAAGGACGTGCGGCGTTGGTTCTCGAATAAGGCAGCTTCGCCATCAATATCACCAGTTTGTAATAAGTACAGTAACTGTTCCCGGCCATTTGCGGCTAATTGATAGACTTTGACTTGGCCGTTGGCGAGAATCATCAACGAATCGAGTGGGTCGTCAGCGCTGAAAATGGTGCTGCCGGCTGGAAAGTGATGCTGCTGAACGATCGTTTCAATTGTATCTAACTGTTCATCAGCGAGTTCCTTGAAAATCGGCACTAACTGAACGCATTCATGCTCTGCCATGAGAACCCCCCTAATTAGATTCATCTTTACTATACCAGATTTCTGCTATGGCGTAGGCGTTCGCGTTTCATCTATGGCTTGATTTTTAACAATTTTATTGTAACTGAAAACTTTTTATTATTTCTTGACGGCGGTCAAGTTCTTATCAATAAAATCCGGTTATGATAGAACCATCAAATGAGTTGATACGGAGGTAATTGAAATGAAAATTATTATGCAATTAGGAACGTTGGCCTGCCCATCATGCATGACCAAGATTGAAAAGGCTGTGTCGAACCACGAGGGTGTTGAAAATGTCAAAGTGTTATTCAATGCTAGCAAGGTCAAGGTCAACTTTGATCCAGAAGTAACGTCGGCCGATGATTTGGCACAAGTCGTGACTGGTTTGGGCTATGAAGTAGAAAACGTTAAGGTTAAATAGGAGGACGCATTCATGAGTGAATTAACAATCGATGAACAATACGCCGCTGAATTAAAACAAAGTGATATTGACCACCACGTCCCGACTGCCGGTGCGATGACGAATCACATCCTGTCGAATCTAATGGTCGCATATGTTAAGCTAAGTCAGGTCAAATGGTACGTCAAAGGCCCGCAATCATTGGCATTGCGGACGGAATATCAACAACTGATCGACCAAAATGTCCGTCAGTTTGCTGAACTCGGTGACTTACTCTTAGATGAAAACCAAAAGCCATCTTCCACAACGGCTGAATTAACCAAGTATTCAATGTTGGAAGAAAACGGGGCTTTCAAGTATCAATCCGCTGATGAACTCGTGGCCGCAACAATCAAGGATTTTGATACGGAAAACCTATTCGTTGACCGGGCTATCAAGTTAGCTGAAAAAGAGACCCGGCCAGCATTAGCCGCATGGTTAGTCGCTTACCGCGGTAGCAATAATCGCAACATCCGGGAACTGCAAGCCTACTTGGGCAACGAGGCACGTACCGGACTAGATGAAGAAGACGAAGATGATGACTAATTAGTCAGGTCAGTTCAAACTAAGTGCTCGGGATCGCCATTGTGTGGGCAGGCGATTCCGGGCACTTTTGCTATTGTGACTAGGCTGCGCTATACTAGCGACATTAATTAAGGGAGGGACCCCAAGATGTCGATTAGTGATATTATCATGTGGACGTTTGTCTTTATTATCGCGACTGGGTTCGTAACGGTTGTTTCAACGACAGTACTGTTGAAACGAGCAAAACGAGCGCCCAAGGATACCGAGCAGTCCCACAGTGATGACGAGGATGACTGGAAAAAAGATGATTGGAACCATGATGATTGGAAAAAGGGCGACTGGAAGGATTAGTGGCGTTAGCTGGCGCCAATTGGAAAATAACCAGCGCTGTTAGTAGTTGAGTTGGCGGATTAATTGGTCAGCTTATCCGCGTCCTGGTCTGGCCGTAGTTGACCTTAAATAATGATGAACACAACGAGTGATTAATATTAAACGTGCGTGATTGCAGCAATCAAATGAACTTGATGCTGCAGTCACGCACGTTTTTTAGAATCGATTGAATGTTATTTCGTTTTTAACAACAAGTCTAATGAATGCTCGAGGTTCTGAACATCGGCACTTGTCATATTGTCGACGCAATTATTGATGTTGCGGGCAATGACCAGCTTCATTGCCTTGTCGATGCTGGACTTGACCGCGGAAAGTTGAACGAGAACGTCGTCGCAAGGGCGGCCCTCATCCATCATCCGCAAGACGCCGTCCAGTTGACCAGCGGAGCGCTTCAAACGGGTCTGAATTTGTTTACTGGTGACATATTCTTCGGTCGTTGCCATGGAGACCTCCTATCGACTTAATCGAGTGCTTTTTGAAGTTCGGCTTCAAAGGCCGGCTTTGGCCGCGCGCCCACGAGATGACTAACGACTTGGCCATCCTTCTTGATTAGGAAGGTTGGGATCCCTTGAACTTGGAATTGGCTCGCAATTTCTTTGTCGTTGTCGACATTCAATGAGACGAAGTTGACCTTGTCTTTGTAGTTGGCATCTTCGGACAATGACTTCAAAATTGGGTCCATCATACGACATGGCGGGCACCAGTCAGCGCGGAAATCAACGACGGCAATCCCAGTATCCGTTTCTTTGGCAAAATCTTGATCATGAATTTCTTTAATCATGTTAACCCCTCCAGATGTGCATTATTAACAATTACTAATATACCCCCATAGGTATACAGATGCAACTTTTTTGTCCAAATGACCAATTTATCAAGTTAACTTTCAAATGGCTGACGTACAAACGTTTTCCTGGGTTTGACAGTTATGTGGGGAAGCCTTACGATGACCACGGGGAAAAGGCTTTTTTAACCTTAATGTCAGGAGGGGATTTTGTGACTAACACGAAGTCGGACCATGCTAAAAACCAAGTTTTAGACTTATTTACTCGGTTACAGCTTTCACTGCAGCAACATGCTACGCCCGAGCGTTACCAGTATGTGCTAAATATTCTTGAGACTGGTATCAGTAAAGTCAAACATAATCAACAGACGCCTGAACGCAAAGCCCGCGTTGTCTATGACCAGATTGCCAGTCAGGTGTTTGTCGATAAGTTACACTTCACCACCGACGAAAACAAAGTGCTAACAGCAATCAATGAAGTGACGCATTCTCAGAAGGGGTGGGGCGAGTTCAGCATGCTAGGAACGACCAATACGTGGCCTAGCCAATAATACGGATAAGGGGGTGTGGTTTGCTTGCGCCGATTTCCGCTTGTTATGATTCCTTTATGGTTGTCAGCTGACCTGCCATAAGGGACTTTTTTGCATGCCAAGTTCTAGATGTTCAGCAACTGAAAGTTAGCTTTAATGACTGAACTCCAGTACGCAAGTCTGTCTGAAGTCAAGTGGTGGATAGCGACACTGGTGGTAAATTAAGTCCTGCAATTATTGAGTTGCGTCAATTATGAACCAGGGTGAGAATCTGATTCGCCAGTTTGAATTCTGATATCGTGCTTGCTAAACGTCGCTAGCTCGGCTTTAATACGCGCGGGGGTATAAGTAGGAGGCCGGCTCAGATGATTAGAAATGGCTTATCACAGTAAAATGAAGCGTTTACATAAATGGCTTTATATGCTATCCTTCAAAGTATCATAGATGCTCGGTACCATACGAGGAGG
>NZ_AZFI01000168.1 GCF_001435755.1 Ligilactobacillus acidipiscis DSM 15836
TTCGTTCAAGTTATTTCTTGCAATCTGCCATATTCAAAAAAAGGGTAAGCAGTACAGGACTTTTCATTTTTTGGAAAATTTTCGTACTGTTTTATTATGATGCTAGTAACCCATGCGTTAGAAATATGCGATTCGAAAAACTCCTAAAAAAGATCTCCCTTCAGATAAAATAGTGAGTGGCTACCAATTGTAATCACTAACTAAAAAAATAAAAGGAGATCGGAATTTTAAATATCTAAGAGTGGTAGAAATTTAGCGTATACGGCGTGGAATTATAAATATCATTAATCTTTTAGGGCAAAATATCAGAGAAAAGTTATCCATAATGAAGTTAAGAAAGATATTGTACAAATATTTCGGAGACTGTAATAGAAAAAAGTTTTAAAGAATAATAAATGGAAACTTAGTTGCCTAACTATTGTTTTAAACTATGATAATTGAACGGTAATACGTTGTACATTGTGAAGATAGAAAAATTTATCTTGAAATAAAAAATAGTGAAAATTTTATGTTTGTTTTCATTTATAAATTTATAAAATTATAATTTTATNGATTTTTTAATTGCCTCTATACTATTTCTGACAATTTTTTTACTCTGTGGGGGTAAGTTTTGCACATAATTTTCTACAATATCTGTAACTACTTCATACATTTTTTTATTTTCAATACTTGCTATTGTAGATATTGCAGAATGTGTATCTAAAGTTAACCTAATTGATTTTGGTAAATCTTTTGTTGTTAGACGCCTATTTGGATGTTCTAAAATTGTATTGTTTGGCATAACTCGTTTTTCTTCGGCTGATTTTTCAGGATTAAAATTTTCTGGACGTTCAGTTTTATTCTTCCTAAATGAGTTTAAGCCTGGTTTTGTATTCATAATTATTCTCCCTTTTCAAATATTTTCAAGCGATCATTTAATTCCTCAATAACATTTTGATATACAGCGTGAACTCGTCTATCATTAATGTCTTTAATATTATCTGTAATGCCAGTTCTATCAAAGCGCTTTAGTCGAGCCATTTGTTTTATTTGATTTTTAAATATATTTTGCGATCCGAAACTTTTTTTGGCATCTTGTATGACGTCTAAATCTAACTCTGAACCGTTTTGCTGAAGTACTGGTAAAATCCCTAGTAATTCTAATGTTAAGTTATAGTCACTTTGTATTTGGAGTAAATGTTCTATATATTTTTCGGCGCCCTTTAGTGATCTTTCTTGTGTTTGAAGGATGACAACAACATAATCACTTGCTACTAGAGCACTGTCAGTAAATTTATTAAGTTGTGGTGGAACATCAAGAATAATAAAATCATACAAATCTTTTATTTTAGATAATTGTTGTGAAAAATAATGGTCTTGAGAATAATCATCTTCAAAATTTGAATATAAATATCGCTCATATCCTTGTAAGTCTTCATATGAAGGTAAAAGATCCAGGTTATCTTTCACTGTAATTAAGGATTTTTCTAAGTTGTTTTCTTTAATTGCTTCGAAAAGTGTTTCTTTAAATATAGGTTTTTTTTGATATACTCTGTTCATTGTGTTGAGTAATAGGTCGGTAGCATTGGCTTGAGGATCTAAGTCAATAACAAGAACTTTTTTGTTTTGTTTGGACAAAGTATAAGCAAACATTACTGCATTAGTTGTTTTTCCTACTCCTCCTTTAAAATTTCCAGTAGTAATAATTTTTGGCATATTTAGCCCTCCTTTTTTATACTTTTATATTTTTATGCTTTTATAAAAGTATAAAAATATAAAAGTATAAAAATAAATAATTAGTGGAGACCGCTTAGAATATCGTGTGTAAATCCTAGGGTATCTTTTTATATTTTTATAATAGCATAAAGTTATAAAAATATAAAGTTATAAAGTTATAAAGTTATAATAAACCTGCTAATTATTTTTATAAAAGTATAGATTATGCCTTGCTTTTGTTGGTTTAACAATGATACACTTCATATAAATAAAAAAGCACCCTAAAAGAGTGCCTAAAAAGAAAACCGACAGGGATTGCAGTCCCTGACGGTCACAAAATTCCTTATCAACTTGTGACTGTATTTTAGCATGTTTTATCAGCATATGCAATTCGGCGATTCTAACAACAGGGGAGCCAAGCCCTGTGATATAGCTTATTGGAATAGTTTAGGAACTTTCTAATGATCGTTAAAAGTAGACAGGGGGTGAGTCTCGCCGCCACAGCAAAAAGAAACAAGGGATTTTCTACATTATAAGAATAAATTTTTTTAAAACATTAAAATACATAAAGTAATTTCGAGAGACGCTAAAATAAGCGTCTTTTTTTATTGACAATTTAAAAAGCGATAAATTTGGGAGGTGAAAAAATGGAAGAGCAACAGATAAGAGAAATCTTTCGTCGTGTTTTGCATGGTGGACTTAAAGAATTTAAAGTGCGTAATAGTAAAGTCAAAGCATTAGAACCGGTGCCTACACATAAAAAGGGGGCTATTGCAGGTTTTTTTTCAAAAGCAAGTATGGCGCAAGATCGGGGTGTGGTTTTCACTTCTTTGGAAGGACTAGAAGAAAAGGCAGCTCGTCTATCACATTGGACACCCAATGTTTATAATTATTTAACTTATGTAGAACCGCAAAAGAAACATTTAAAGGGACATCAAGAAAACAATTTAAGTCAATTAAATACCTTTGTGGTAGATCTAGATTTTAAAGACGCTGAAACAGCCAAAAAAATGCAGGAAAAAGTTTTTCAGGTTTTAACGATTGCAGATATTTTTCTGCCAACTTTAGTTTTAGCGACTGATAAGGGCTATCATGTGTATTACGTTTTAGATGAACCAGTTTATTTAAAAAGGCATGCTAATCAGCAGTTACCAGCTTTAAATGCTGCCAAAAAAATTGCTAATAATATTAAACAATATCTGCAACAAAAGTTATTTGCGGTTGATGTTGGCTGTAATAATTTTGGGATTTTTCGGATTCCCCACAAGGATAACGTTATTTTCTATGAACCGTGGTTTACGGTAAATTTTGCAGAAATTATGACTTGGTCTAAAGAATTTACACAACGAGAGCAAAAAAAAACAAAAACAAGAATTATTTTACGCTCAAATAGAGTAAAAGGCTATTTGAAACAAATTAAACAACCATGGTTTAAATCTTTGCTTCAAGTAACAGATATTCGACCTGGAGAAGGTTTGGGACGCCATAATACAATTTTCACTCTAGCTTTAGCCTGTTATTCAAGCGAAATGGCAGAACAAAGGTGCTTTGATTTATTAGATGAATTTAATAGTCGTTTAAAACAACCAATTGAAAACAAGGATGTTGTTAAGAGTGTACACGATGCTTTTTCTGGTCGCTATTCAGGGGCTAGTCGTGCCTATATTCGTGAATTAACTTCTCATTGGCTCTCAGAAGATCCTAAAAATAAGATTAGCCCACAAAATTGGTATAAGCATAAAAAGAAGCGAAAGGATCGAATTTACTCGCATCAACATGAATGGGAAGAAGACCTGCTGGACTTGTTAAACAATCAAATAACAGCAGACGGATTTGTGTGTCTTTCAATGCGGAAAATTAAAGAAAAAATGGGAATTAGTTTAGCAAGCCTAGATCGTGTTTTAAAATCTCTCAGAGAAAATAAAAAAATATTTTATCGACCTGGACAAGGAAGAAAAGCTGCACAAATTGCAACGGTAACGACAATTTTAAAGTATTTACAAAAACAAAAAACAATGATGACTACACAATATCATGCTTACTTAAAAAAATGGCTGGATTTAATCCCTAAATATAAAAAAGATAACTTGGTTCACCACTCCAGTGTGAGTCTTATAGATGATACGAGTTAAGATTAAGAGAAGAAATCTTGTGTTCTCAATTGCCAATAAGGTTTTAGTTCCGTACTAGTGGTTTTGTTTTTTGTGGTTATAGTTCTGGATGTTTTTTAGATGGCAAAAAGAGTTAATTCTAGTATATATGCAGGCTAGGCAATGTACAGGTTTTTTGTGTTGGGTGGTATGTGTTTTAATTAAGAAAAAGTGATTTTGAATGTAGAAAAGCAGTTAAGAATATATAAAAATTATGGGATAAAAATGTTGAAAAAATGTTTTATATTAATTAAAGGTTGAAAGTTAAA
>NZ_AZFI01000169.1 GCF_001435755.1 Ligilactobacillus acidipiscis DSM 15836
GACTTCCACCCACAAATACTTTACGCTAACAAACATTTTTCTGTGATTTTTACCACTGACCACTCAACATTAAAAAAGCCTGCCAAAATCTTTCTGGCAAGCTCCTCTAAAAAGTTGGAATTTAATTATGAGCATAAATTTCTTTTAACGCACGCAGATCTGCATCCGAAAATGAAGTGCGTCCTTGGTCGATTGGGAACATAATAGAATTGCGGTCATTGCGATGATCCAATCCCAGCGAGTGCCCGATCTCATGTAAAGCCACGGATAAACGCGGCGGGTATTTACTATTCAAATTTGCCTGTCCACTATTCATATCAGAACCGCCAATACCCATCTTAGGATAGATTCGCGCCCCACCAAAGCCCAACTCTCTTAATCCTATCTGACTCTGACTTTGAGTCCGGTTTTCTTTTTGATAAACACCCAAAGTCAATTCATTATCTTGGCCGCTGCCCTTACCCGGAACCAGCTTAACGATCCCAGTCTGATTATAGAGAGCAATCGCCTGTTTAAATTTTTGCTGGAAATTGGCAGGAACATTATTAGCGAAATGGTAATAATATTTATTCGACAGGTTACGGTTGACGACAATATTTTCGATACCATCTTCGTCTGTTTTTTGATCGTCTTTTTGAACCGCTGTATCAGCAAAATTTTGCGTCACTTTTTGTTCAACGATCGACCCAAAATCTTGTGTCTGGTCAACTAACTTTTCACCCAAATTAGGTGTCAAAAAAATATTGAAAGTCAACACGACCACAACGGCCGAAATGACTCGTTTGACCCATTTCATCATAATTTCCTCCATTATTCACATCACAAAACATGATGCAGCGTTCAAAAAACAAACCTCTCGCACTTAGGGTATGTTGCTGGCACTGAAGTCGTAAGTTAGCCAGTCCGCGATTTTTCATTGTACAAAGCCTGTCTGAGCTTCAAAGTCCTTGTATATTTACAATTTGCTGTTTTCCTAGCTCAGACTATAAATTCTCAGTGCCCTGATCGATTTTAACGATCCTCTGCGCAACCGTTGAATCATTGTACTGCTGTTGGACCCAATTGGATGAAGTCGCTAAGAATAGATTCAAAACTACAAAAATCAGCAAATATTGGACGGCGATCCCAGCAAAGATCCCCAAAATAGAATTTCCGATATGCAAAAACGGCAGCCGTGTCAAATTATTCAAGCTGCGCCAAATTCCTTGAAAGACTCCGCTGGCGAGTGTAAACAGGACAAAAAACACAACAATATTAGTAAAGTAACGTTCTGGGACTGAAAATTGCATGTGGGCATATTTAGTCAACATCTCGGTTGCCCAGTTTGCCGCCGTTTGCCCGTAAAACATCGCAAAAATTACGCCCAAAACTAAAGAAAGCAAACCACCCAATTGCAAAATAAAGCCTCTTTTATAACCGGTAATAGCTCCGAAAATCAATAATATAATAATGATTGCTGACAAGATCATAGAATCATTCCCTTTTTCTCTTACTCTATCCACCTCAAAAACTATACCTATTATTTTAGCGCATTATGTGTCTTCTCATCTACCTATTTAACTCGTTTTAACACTATTTAACGCTTCTTAATCCTTTGTTAGACAAAAAAATTACCTCACCTTTGGGCAAATGAGGTAATTTCTTTCAATTATTTAACAAGTTATTCTTGTTGCAGAATGCTTATTTATCTTTGACCTGACCATCTGGATCCATCGTAACTTTCATGTTATGGACACTGTAGTAACCCAGTTTAGATACCAGACCTTTTTGAACATCTTTGGACAAAACATAGTCGATCAGCTTTTTAGCAGTCCCTTTTGCTTTGCCTTTGGTATACATGTGTTCGTATGACCAGATCTTCCATTTGTTAGTAGAAACGTTGCTGTAATCTGGCTTAACGTTGTCGATCGAAAGTTCTTGCAGATCCTTGTTGACATATGAGAAGGCTAGATAACTGATTGCCCCTGGTGTTTGAGCAACAATTTTTTGAACTGTCCCATTAGAATCTTGTTCTTGTGCATTGACCGGCTTGTCGCCTTCTTGCAAAACAGCATTTTCGAAAGTTGCGCGTGTTCCAGAGCCTTTGGCACGGTTGATGACAGAAATCTTCTCGTCTTTACCGCCGACGTCTTTCCAATTAGCGATCTTACCCGTGAAGATTTGACGTAACTGATCCATAGAAACATTCTTGACTCCAACATCTTTGTTGACAACTGGTGTCATCCCGACAACAGCCACTTTATGGTCGCTTAATTTTTCAGGATGGATCCCTTCTTGTTGTTCGGCAAAAATATCAGAATTTCCGACCTGAACGGCACCTGATTGAACTTGACTCAAGCCTGTACCTGAACCGCCGCCTTGGACAGTAATATTGGCTCCCGGATTATTATTTTGGAATTGTGAAGATGCCTTTTCTATCAAAGGCTGCAAAGCTGTTGAACCAACAATGGTGATTTTTTCTTTGGAAGAACTTGACGAGGACGAATCCTTACTCCCAGAATTAGAACTGCATCCTCCAAGTACCAAACCAAACAAGCCCAAAGTCGCCACTGCTAGCGTCGTAAATTTTGTTTTTTTCATCAATAGCCCTTCTTTACTTTTAATGTTTTTTGACTGTCTTTAGAATAACCTTTTTTGGTAAAGCCTTAATGTTGTTAATGTAAAGGATACGTAAATTTACATTTGAAACATTTCTTCGTGCTTTCATTAAAATACTTTTATGCAAATTGCAATTTTTTTGACTTTTTTATTATAAAAGCGCTTAACAAATACAAAATTATTGCAAAATTCTGAAATTATTGCAAATACTTCTATTTACGTTTAAATCAAAATTCTTTTCTGTTTTTATCTATTAAATGGTGTTATATTTAAATCATGATATATATTGCCAAAGGTGAGAAAGAGGGAGCAAAAATGGGATTGATGCGCTTCGGCAAACGGAGGTCACATTTAATTGGAAGTTTTTTGGCTAAAATGATCCGGCCGGGCAAACAAAAGCAACAGCCAAGCAATGATCTGGCAGGTATATTTTCTGGGAATTGGCAGTTCACTGATGAAAATAATTCTCGTGTTCATCATCTGCACATTAATTTGGATCTTTCAATTTCACTAGATGGACGGGCACTACCAGGATCAGTCTTGAATCTCACTGAAAAAGAATTAGTCTTTCTAGATACTTACGGCTACCATCTCCGGATCGATGCCATTGACCAACATCCGATCAGTGTCTATGATGAAGCCGATGATCGAGTTTACCAATTGACTCCTTGCGATTCCACTAACAACTCTTAGCTAACGCAATAATAATAAACGGTGAAACCTTGCTAACAAGGCAGGGTATTTTTTAGAAAACAAAATAACTTTCCAGCTTGGACACTGCTATAGCCCCTGAAAGTTGCCAAATGAAAAAGTATCATTCATCTGGCAAGTTTCAGGGACTTTTATTATGTCTAGAACAAAGTTTACGACCACAGAAAAATTAGCTACTATTCTAGGGCTTGCAAAAACTAATTTAGCTAGAGCAAAATTTCTTAAGGAATACAGTGTCAGCTGGGTGGCCTTTACCAGTTGTTAGGAATTTTATCTGCAGAATGACTTAATGAGTGTACCACACCACAAGTAAAGATCATTCTAATCAATCCAAGTTAGACCTACTAAACTAAAGAAAACAAAAGCAAGCCTCATTCCAATTGTTTATTACCAAAACTGGAACTCACAAATCGAACCATATATGAAAAAAACCTACCTAAAGGATAAACATCCATATAAATCAATTACTGATGTGCGCCGCTTTCTAAATAACACATTGGGTCAAAACACACGGGCAAGTACTTTACAACCGCTTAAGCTCAAGAACTCATTTACCACTAGCCTCCGCCCTCGACTTTGTTTCTTGTTGCGCAGAACATTTAAGAACACACAAATTATTAGCAATTTTAAACACACTCATTATTATCATCTTGGGAGCTTGCTATTTTAACTTTTCAAAATTCTGCTTTCTTTATGTGCAGTAAACCTTCTTCTTATCAAATTTATACCTAATACGTTGTACGAGAAAAGAGGACTAAAAACGGTTCTTTATCAAGTGGTACTGAT
>NZ_AZFI01000017.1 GCF_001435755.1 Ligilactobacillus acidipiscis DSM 15836
ATCTGCTGCGTACTGCTGTTGCATCAATGTAAGCAATGCCTGACGTACATCTTGGCCACGAGTCCGAGCAGTATAGAATGTATTGCTGTTTTCAATCCATGTATCAAGGTACATTGCAACCAATGTGAAAGGTACAGAACCTTCTTCAGCAATATCAGTGCCATCTGGCTTAGTTGCAGCGCCTTGGTGCTGTTTCAACGTCCGAGACTTAACGCCTAAGCTGTCGATCGAACCAGTGCCACTTAAAGCAAAGTAAGCGCCTAATTTTGGCAATGTGCCAGCCTGTGCAATCTGATCCAAAACAAAAGCGCGAGCATTATCATCGCGCAAAGTAACATTGTTACCAGCCTTTTGGATCGAGTGCATTTGTTTAATTAAAATTTGATTATCCATGTATTTCACTTCTTTCTTTTAGTCCAAAGGGAAGACATCATCAACATAATTTGGTACGTTGTTGTCTTGTGCTTTAGTTACTTCAACATCGTTTGCTTTGTTGGAAGTCCGAGCCTTTTCCAACTTTTCAAGCCGTTCATTCACTGGTTTAACAGCTTCTTGAACAGCTTTAGTAATTGCTTCTGTTTCTTCGTTTGTTTCTGGCTCTTGATTGTCTTCCGGCTTGTTAGCCTTTTCCAATTCTTCCAGTTTATTATTGACTGGTTCTAACGCTTTACTGATCAGTTCTTGCATTTCTTTAGCTTCCATATCGTCACTCTCCTTTTCGGGTTTGAATAATGATTTCAACGTTTGTTTTAACTTGTTACTTTTCTGTATACCATCAGGGTTAATACCTTGAATAACTTCTTTAAACTCATCGGCTTCTTGTAAGACCGAATTTAGCTTAGATGCAATGTCGGGGTTTCGCGAACTATAAATAGCTTCGTCAACGTTATCTCTAAAAACATTCACGGCTAAAAGCACATCATGTATCGGCTTACTTTGTTCAAAATCGTCCTTAGTGGACTTCTCCAACACCTCAGCTTGCCCTGCTAATGAATAGCCGGTGAATTCTCCTTTTTGAATAGCGTCCCAAATTTCATCAGTCGCTTTTGTAACCAAGACCCATGTGCCTTTAGTTACCTTCTGTGTACCGATCTCCATATCTGCAGGTGCTACATAACTTTCAACTACTTGACCAGCATGTGTCGTGAAATCATGTTGTTTATCGATCTGTTGATAGTTTTGCATAAAGCCATGAGCAGCCTTTTCGATTTCATCAGCGCTCATTTCATCGCCCTGGCTATCTTCGACATCAGGCTCATAAACCACGCCATAAACTAATTTTTGCGGATCATCCACCTTAATCAAAGGCTTGACTTGTGTTTCGAAGTTGGGCTTACCATCGGCGCTTTTAGTCAATAAAAAAGACCGCTTATTAGCAGCCTTATCAACATATGATACATGTGTTACAGTAACATTTTTCAGTTGTCGCATTTACTCACCCCCTTTCAATTTAAGCTTTCTCCAACCATAACAGGCGTTAGGAAACAATGACATCCAACACTCTCAGCCGGTGGCAAATTATAATCACGTGGGAACCGTACTTCATAGCCACCCACATTAAACGTCTGGCCCTTGGCAATTCGTACTCCATCCATCGCCATATGATTCTCTCGTGGCGTCTTAGGACTGTCATGATTCCATTCCAGACCGATAACATTGTCATTTGCCATATACGAACTGTAATCAGTGCTGGAATAAGCACGAAAAACTTCAGTCTGTGCAGTCTGTCGGGCTCGGTTATATTTGAATTGTCCTGAACTCTCCAACTTCTCAGCTAACCAGTCGATACTTTTTTCTTCGGCTAGTGCCTGTCTGATTAACTTACCGGCTGTGTTCTCGTTGCTTTGGTTCATCATCTTCCCTAGTCCATCGACCCAATGCTCGTACTCTTTACGTTGAGCCATTAGCTCGGGGAAATAGTCAAGCTTGAAATCTTTAGCAATCAGTTGACCATAACGATCATAGAATTCCAATAACTGCGGGCTGATCTTTGCCTCAAAGTCAGCAATGAAGTCTCGCTTTCCGAACTGAGTAGCTAACCAAATAGCAGGCAAATAGCAGGCAGATACTGAACGAAATTGCTCTCGTTCGCTCTGTCCGCTATCTCTTGTATTTGTTGCTGGTCCATCGCCAGAATATCGTGCAAGTTATCCCCAATATTGCGGATATACTCCACCACAATATCGATATGCTTAACTCCCATTTCTTCCAGCAAAGCTCTTAACTGCTTATCTTCATCGACCTGCTCAGCTAGTGCCAGTTGAATGATGTTCATTCACCACACCTCGCAATGTCTGTCTGATTTGTGCAGCTAGTTCACCTTTGCCGTATGCTTTAGCAACCTGCTGTGTTAGTTGTTGCTCTATCAGCTCGCTAGTGCCCTGCTGTGGTACTTTCTGCTGTCCAGCAGGATAATTGTACGTATCATCGTCAAACGGCGCTAACGGCTCGTTTAACAATCGTGAGAGCAACGGTCTAACATCGTTTGGTGCAAGTGCATTGGCTTGAACTCCAGTTTGGATAACCTTAACCGTATCATCGGCATTGGTTAGATTAGGTGTCTTTAATACCAGTCGGGTATGTTTAAAGCCGTACTCTTCAAATAACTTGTTCAGATACCACTCAAACTCAACTCGTTCAGGTTGGAACACCTGCTCTTCTGTCGTCTGCTTAGCAGTTTCGACTGTGGCACGATTATAGTCACTTGATAGTCCAACATAAACAGGCGGCAATCTAAATGCTGATAGTACCATCTTTACCACGTTCTCATTGTAATCAAGGAATAAAGCGTCTTTCTGCAACACGTCCGCCAGATGTTCGATCTTAACACTCGGCATGTTCTGTTTCTCATTCAGTCCCATTGGGCTTTGATTACTCTTAGATTCAGCGTCCAGCACCATGAACTTATGTTGTAGCTCTTCGCTGCCTACATCATTAGCATACGTGCTTAGTGTGTCCTCGGCTTCTTTAGTCAATTGACCATTAGAAACAACAATAGCCAGTGGCACGTGTCTTCCTTGCGTGAAGTATCGATAATTAAGCTCATCGGCTTTGCGACTGCCTAGAATCTTAATTAGTACACCAATATAACGTGGCACTCCGTAAGGTTCATCGTGATCACCCAGTTTTATATGCATGACTTCTGTTGCATTCCCATTGCCGCCTTTAGCAATTGAACCATCGGCATTGAGTGGTGTCGGGTCGCCAAAAGATTTGTACCATACCGACGACTTGTTAGCAGCGTCTTCCCTCGGGTTACGATACACGAAATAACGAAACCGGCGCGTCTGTCCATCGACTTCGACATCGTTCAGTTTCGTTACTTGCATGTATTCAGGTTGCAGAGTTTCGCCCCCGACGACTTCGCCCTTTTGATTGCGTTGCACTTCAAGAAAGCCATCGCCACACTCTTCAACGTGTCGCTTGAGTTCTCCCAGAACTTTGTTAACTGGACGATCGAATGAAAAACTATTCATGATTTCCAACAGTGCATTAGATTCACTGTCTTCTTCTTTCTCACGTCCCTTAGTATCATCGTTATCCGTGAACTCCGTATCAATACCAAAGCCGACAGTATTTTGCACATAGGCATCAATACATTGATGTAAGATGTCGCTGTTTTCACTTATACGGCGTAATTGCCCTTTATCATATGGTAAGGTAAGCAGTGTTAAATCTCGCAGTATATTATCACCTTGCAAGTTTGCTTTGCCCGCCGTCACCTGCTGCCGCTTCATAATTCTTAATGGTTTACCGTCATATGTTCTACTTGTAATTTCTACCACCTCCTAAAATAATGTGCGGTGCTTGCGTTCATCGTCAGATACACGCTGACCTGTTAGCATTTCGCAGATGCCGACTAAAGCATCTAAGTTATCATCATGCTCATTCTTGCCCTCACGTTGGTAGTGCATAGTGTCCTTATACAGTCTTGGCCATCTTGTACCCCAATTGCTTGGGAAGTACACATGTTCAACTACCCAGCTAGCATTAGATAAGATACGGGCATTCTTGTTACCAGTCTGATGGAACCACTTGACAACTGTCTTGTTCCAGCCTTGCTTATTCATCTTGTCGATAACATTTCTAGCAAAGCCACGGCCACCGTTGTTAGATTCGATCAATGCGAAGTTGACGTTATGTTCCATGTATTTCTGCACCGTTAATGGTTCAGTGACTTCCATCGGCTCTTTAGTATAGATAGCGTCAAGGATGTATGCTTCTTTCTCAGGTGTTACACCAAAGATGAAGTTAGCATAGTTATCAGAGCCTTCGTCAGCTGTATCACAATACGACAAGATAGCCTCGAACTGTGGGCGCTCCGTATAGGTCTTAACATACGGTATCAATGCGCCCTTAGTGTCTATTGGCTCCTGCTGGTAGTTAGCTGCTGCAATTTCAGGGCTAAGCACCGCAACCTTACGATCGTACTCTTTTCGGCTTAGCACATCGTCACATAGCATTGTGCCATCGGACTGCATCGCTCTCATCATGATCGTTTTGACCTTGTAGCCTTGTTTTGGCATCTCGTCCATCACTCGACCAGCCAGATCTTGACTGCGCCACCTAGTCATAACAACAACGATCTTCCCACAAGATTCTAAACGTGAAAGCATGGTATTGGTAAACCACTCCCAATGTTGCTCTAGCACATTAGCATTCATGGCTTCTTCTGCAGACTTGATCAGATCGTCAATGATCATGATATTAGCACCAAAACCTGTTGCCGTACCTTTAGGAGATGTCGCTAAGTAGTTGTTATATCCTCCTTCTAAGCTCCACAGATTCATCGAGCCATCGCCATACTTGATCTTGGTACTAGGAAAGACATCGGAGTAGACTGGAATGCTCTCATCAGCCTTCAATTCTTGAATAGCATTGCGGACATTCTTAGAAAACACCGTTGATAACGTCTCATTGTACGAGGCAGTCATGACTTTAATGTGCGGGGTCTCGCCAAGCAACCATTCAGTAAATAGTGTCAGGCTCCTGCTTTTTCCCATTCTCGGAGGCATGTTAACAACTAGAATATCATCATCACTATCAGGAAACTCCTGCAGTGCTTTGCAGAACTCCCTCAGATATTCACGATCAAACTTGTAGAACTCGGGTGCCAGCAGATTGCAGTATCTAAAAAAATCACGGCGGGCCAATTCGATCTTTGCTTGCAATCTAATGCTTGCGTCAATCATCAGCACCACCGCTATCTGCTAACTTGATAAGTTGTTCGGTTGTCAAACCTTTGTATGGGTTAACTATCTTCATATCGCCAGTGACTTCGTTCTTTTGAATGTACAAGTTATCCATCTTGTTCAACAAGTCAATGGCCTTCATTTGATCATTAGGATGCTCTTCGTCATCGGCTATATCCGATAGCTTAACCATGCGCTCTTTTCGGGTCATTATGGCTTTGTCTTGTGCTTCTTCAAGTAGTTCCTTGTACCTTATCGAAATCTTACTGTCATGCGCTAGTTGACTAGCCTTCACGTCTACGGTATTGTCTTTCCATCGTTTCGACTGTTTAAAGGCTGCTCGATACGCTTTCCGTTGGCTCATGCCTTGTATTAGGCCTTGAACGAACTTTTCTTGTCTTGCATTTGCCAATACAGGCATTTTTATCATCTCCTTACAATACGATTTTCAGAAACAACCAAGCAAAGAACTTGAACAGATACCACACGACTACCCAACTCAATGCAGTACCTACGATCGATATAATACAACCCGTTCGTCTGTTCATAATTACACATCTCCTATTTTTCTGCACAAAAAAAGCAGCTTAATAGCTGCTGCTTTTATTAATATGGCAATCCCCCTTGCTTTTTGAGGTTTTTAGTTAATGTTTTCATTGTTTCTATGTTTTTGCTATTTAGCTTAGAAGTATCTAGTATCAAAACTCTATCTACTTGGGAATAAAGTTTTTTTGCTTTATCAGAATAATCATTGGTTGTAACCAAAATGTTCTTCTTTGCTTTTGAATGTTTTAACTTCGTTATAAATTTTTTTGTTTCATCGTCGTCAAAAAGTATTCCTTCCACAGGAAAAAATATAGAAATGTCCTTATCAAAAGCAAAATTTTCCTCAATAAATTGGTTTCTTTTAATAAATTCTAAATTTAAAGAACCAATCTTATAATTTTGATTCAATTTAACTTTTTTAAATCCTATTTTCAAAGATCCATTAAATAATCTTGGCACCTCACTTACATTTCCTGTTACAAAAACACATTTATTAAGGTTTGATGCTTCAATAGCGTTAAGGGTTGCTGTCAACTTGTCTTGGTTAAAATATCCTCGTACTAACACATTTTTATCGTTGTCCGTATTGAGGATATTCATTAACTCTTGAATAAACTCCCTTGGTTCTAACTTTTCTTCTTTCATAGTTAACTCGCCTCCTCTTTAATAATACAAAAGCCCAGCTTCAATAGCTAGGCTTTATTGGAGGCATTTCATAGTTTTATGTCTTTTCGGACTATGTATGTCCCTGGTCAGGGACTAGCCTATATCCCGGCTAACGGTTGATCGGTGAACCAATGGCAGTAGCAGGGATCGAACCTACTGTGTATATATCAGTGAGAAAGGAAGCTCGTACTCTAATCATTCAGCCGTAGAAAAATCACGTCACCAGGCACTACCACGGCGGTATCATGACCGCCACACCATATTTTAGCAAAGGAGAAAAAATTAGAAAAACCATTAATTATGTTCATAGAACACTCTTTAAAGAATTTTCTATAATACCATTATAGAACTTAATTCATGGGTTTCTGTGCACCCACTGTGCATGTTAGTTTAACTTAGCTTGAACTGCTTCGACAAAAGCCTCTCTGCGATTGTACACTGCACGCCTTGAAAGATTGACCCTTTCGGATATCTGATCAGCATTATATATTTGCGTTTCTCTTAGATAAAACTCATATATTATGTCATATGTAGCATCATCCAAAAGACTTCTAACATCTTTTTTGACACATTTCGCAAGTGTTGATTCAACTGCATATTGCTGATTTAGATAGAATTTCAAAACTGGGTCATTATCTTTTTTCTCCAGCTTTTTTTCGATAACTTCACTCCGCACATTTTGAGGGCGTCCACCGCCAATGTTTTCATCTTCATCAACTTGGTAAGGATATTCGATTTCTTCTTTTCTCCTGGAGATCCTCATCTCTAAGTTTGGATAATCTTGAATCGCTGCGATTGCATCTTTCCTACTTGCCATGGACAGCCTCCCATTTTTCAACATCATCTTTTAAAGCTCTTTGAACCGCCATGTGTGCATCATCGATCACTTTAATATAATCTTCCACTTGATGAACTATAACGTCGTCATGGACATCTGGCATACGTATAAATCCATACAGTGCATAATCTAACGACAGATAGAAATATTTATCAGCAATCACTTCTTCGCCTGCTCGTTTGCCTTCCTCGGCAATTTTAGTTTGGCAAAGAATATAGTTGTACGGGTCACGCATTATTTTCCATTGATCGTTCAGTTTGATTTCAAAATTCGCTTTTTCTTTGTCACTTAAACTGCCAGAGGCGTGTAGCACCTTTCCCGCAAGTTCTTGATAGGATTCAATTTCGTGGCCAATTTTTTGTCTTATATCTTGCATCTGCTGTCGTCTCCTCTCACATGTTCTTTCCAGGTAAATACTCTGAAACGTGGATGCTTCTTGTTTTTCTCGTTAAAGATCGTACCGTTGGGTATCCCCAAAAATTCGACTACATCGTGCATGTTGTTGAACATGGTAGTTCTACCATCCTTGACCAAATAACGAACGCTTCTATGCCTTTTCATGTCAGCTATTTCTTCCCATATACCGTGTTGACGCATATAGTACGCTAGCGCTTTGGGTACAAATTTTATGCCATGTTCTTCTTTAAGGACGGCGGTTATCTCGATATAAGTCGTGCATCTCCCAGCCAGTGAGCGGATAAGTTTCTCGTCTAAAAGAGAATCATTTCGGGTTTTGTATACAGAATCGTGTGCCCCTAAGCCTAGCCGTCCAAGAACGTTATAGACTGAGATCGTGCCAGAATATCCCAGGTCGTTAAGTTCTGCGTTGGCCATCAAAACATCGGTTTGACCACCAGGAGCAGTGTTGTTGTAGAGGCTTGCGTATATATCTACTATTGCCCCGCCTTCTATCCGTGCTGTAAATGTCAGCCAGTCGAATACCTTGCATTGACTTAGATTCATTTGCTGCCTCCTAATGTTTTTCCGTTCAATATTTTATTGACGGTGTCTGTTTTGCCGAGCTCGTAAGCCCTATCTATGATTTGCAGAATATTCGGATTAACATTTTCAAATTTATCCAGGTCACTTAATGCGTCGTATAGTATGTTATTAGCTTCAACTCTTAACGAAAGTAATTTATCAGTCATGTCGTTATACCTCCTTAATTTGTCCTCTGAACGTTTTCGACACTTAAACGTACAATTTACCGTTTGACATCTCCACACGTTTCTCACGTGCTTTATTTTTGATTTGGTTGGCTTTATCGTGTCCGATAACTTTGTAATTTTTTAAATCCGCTTTATTACTGCTTTGGTCGACCATGCCGGATTTATAAATTGGTCCGAGGTTATACGGTTCGCGACTGCCACGCACGACGGTATGTGCATTCTTATCCCAGTTGATAATGCGAGATCTACCTGTTACTTTTCTTCTGCTCATTTTCATCAACTCCTATCTCTGCTAAACATTCGAAGATATCCATTTCGTGATAAACCGGCTCTGTGTTCTGCTCGTTCTTTTTCATTTCTTCAACCCCAGTTCTTCCATGCGTTTGTTCAAATCAGCCTTAACTTCCGGACTTGCTCTTTGATCTTCATGTTCTTTGCCAGCCCAGTCAGGTAACTGCTCTTTCTGAACAACGGATCGTTTGCGGTAGTTGTAAGTCCGATCCTTGCCGCTTGATCCACTTTCTTTTTTAACTAACTCCGCTTTGATATCTGAAAGTGTTACGTGCTTATTTCGCTCCCAATTATCAAGAATACCTTGCGCATACTGATATGGTTTTCTAACGTTTTTAACGCTCGCTGCTTCTTTCAAGGCTAAACAAAAGATATTAGTTACTTCTTCCGGATCATTATTAAGTTCCAACCAGTCAGCAAAATCCTGATCTAGGTCTTGATACCAAATTGGGGTAAACTGTCCGAAATTGCACTTGAACTGATAAAAGTCGACGATCTTATTGCAGTATTCTTTTGTCGACAAACCAACCGACGATTTTTGCTCTGTACTTTTGTCATTCTGCTGCTGTTGGTTTGTCTCTTTCTCTATATCTATATCTTTCTCTAACTCTATCTCTAACTCTGGTGTACGTTTGTCGTACATTTGTACACCCTTGTTTTTTGGAGCTTCGATTTGTTGTTTTTCAGATTGAATTTTAGTGCGATATTTCCTTATCCTGTCGGCTTCTGTGCTTGATTGCCCGATAAAGTTCTGAATGTCTAGCATGTAGATTGCTCCGTTATCTAGCTTTTCAATTAGGCCTAAATCTTGAAATACAGAAAGTGCTGCTTTAACATCGCCAACTGAATGGCCTGTGACGCCTGCAATCATCTGTTCACTGTATGGGATGTGATTATTAAGCATCAAACGTCCTTCGTTTTTTAAGCTCCTGAGATAAAGCTTTAGCAAAATATTTGAGTATTTATAACCATCCGGCATTGATTCCAACAGTTTCATCTCGTCACTGTCAAAAAAGTTATCTTTGAGCTTGAGATAAAAGTATTTTTTATTCTCTGACATTTTCAGCCTCCTCCCTATAGTTTCCTTTAACACCTATCTTCTTGAGTGTTTCAACGTCTAATTTGATTCCATTGACCGGCAACTTATATTTAGCCGAAAACTTTGATCGTCCAATCTGCTCGATTTCCCTGTGATGCTCTCTGCATAGCGCCATCACGCGTCGTTTGGTATGATCAACTTTCAATCTATTGCCACCCATACCAATTGTTTCTACGTGATGAATGTCGGCATGTCTGCCACACTCGAAACATTCGCGGTGCTTGCAGCACTGATATAGAAACCAGTTCTCATTTTTTGGCAATAGCTCATAACTTTCTTTGATTGGGACATTCCATTCGAAAACGAAATCAACAACTATATCTAGCAATCTGTTGGCGTCTGAAACTGAATTGCTGGTGTTGTCTGCCAAGCTGATCTCGGCTCCGTCGTTTTCGATCGAATATGCAGTGTAAAAATAATCTTTCAAGAAGTCTTTCATCGGAGCACCTGCCCAGCTTTGAATGTCGTTGCATAGGGCAAAGAACAGCTTTCTTTGTGCCGGTCGTGCTTTTCGTGGATCAACAATTTCGATTCTGGCATAGACCTTGCTCAAATCTCCGTCATACATCGTTTTCAGATGTTCAATATTCAACTTTTCTTGCAAAACGACGGTCAATTCAGCAAATTTGCTATTTACAATTTTGCGAATAAAAGCGGGTAGCCACATCTTAATCACCCATTGCTTCTGCTAAACTCATTACTTCTTCCATCTCATCTTCTGGAACGTCCCAGATACCTTCATAGCCAAATGTTTCTGCGGCTGCTTGTAATTGCCATTCTTGCATTTTTACACCTTCAATTCGTTTGCTAGGTACACTGGCACGCCTGTCAGGCGCTGTGTACGGCTTTTAAAAAGTTCCGGATCGGCATTGGTACTTGAAACGTGAATTAAAATGACTTGTTGCAAGGCTTTTGACATGTTCGACTTGATAAACTCAAGTGAGTTCTGCATTTCGAAATGTGAGCTGTAAATTCGGTTGCGTAAAAACTTTGCTGTATCAACACCTTGCTCAACTTCTTCATCCAGTACATCTTTTGAATAATTCATCTCGACCATCATTTGCGTGACATTTTTAAATTTGTACTTTACAAAACAGCTGTCCGTCACATAAAGCAGCCTGTCCTTTCCTGACGTGATCAAGAACCCTAACGGCTCAATTGCATCATGTTCAACTGAGAATGCTTGTATAGTGAAACTTCCTATCGTGACGCTCGATCTATTTGCTAAGGGTAAAAATCTAAAATCTGTATTCCAGCCTTTACCTTGCATTCCTTTGAGCGTCCCCTTAGAAGCCAAAATAACCGCCTGTGAATGCTCTGCAAACTCTTTAGCATGTTTGGCATGGTCTTGATGCTCATGGCTTATCAGCAGTGCTCTAACTCTGTTAAAATCAAAGTTCATCTTGGGAGCAACTTTTTTATAGGACAATCCAGCCTCGATCATTAACTGGCTCTGCCCATCGTCCAACAGGTAGCAGTTTCCACTACTGCCCGATCCGAAAACAGTCACTTTGATCAAAATGGTTCAACCTCCTGGTCTTCTTCCTCAACATCTTCATCTTCAATTTCTGTCTGATCTACTGGTTGCTGTGCAACTGTTTCTTTTTCAGGTTCAATAACGGTACCGGTCTGGTTCGTTTGCGGGTAGTTCTGAATCTGCTTAGGTTCTTCTTTATCCGGCTCAAAATCGGTTTGATTGGCGTTCTCGGTAATATTCTTGCGCACTTGGGTTTCTGTACTATCATCTTCAAACTCGTTGTCTGTCGTCCGCTGAATGGCGTCAAAATCGAGGTTGCTATCGTCCGAAGTGTTAACGAACATTTTAGCCGCACGATCGAGCACCGTTCTTTTGGCCATTTCTTCGGGAAATTTATTTTGTACCTTGTTAGTCTTTGCCTGGCTCCAACTATTGTCGATTTGTTTCTTAGTCATAATCGTATATATCTTCTGACCGTCTACCCGCTCAACCACTGCAAAGGCCCCAACAAGCGGCTTATCTAAGTTCTGAAATTTGGGTTCAAAATCTTTGATCAACATGCGTCCTTCTTCGGCTGCAATCTCAAATTTATCGTCTTCATGCACGACATCCGCATAGATGTCTTTGATATCGTCAAGGGATTTAAGAACCGTGATCGTCCCAAAATATGACCGCTGCAACTGAATCTCACGACCGTATGCAATGAAATAGCATTGTGTCTTTGCCGGTGTTAGTCCTTGTGTGACCATATCAAGCAAGGCATTTGCAATCGAATCTCTTGAGCAAACTTGCAAAGCCGGTTTTTTGTCTCTTGTTTCGACTTTATTTAAAGCGAAGAATGCTGATTTCAAAGCATTCTGATAGTTGTAATTCTTTGGCAAAGCAAGCCCGCCTTTTGTCAAGCTTTCGACTTTGGTGCTAACTTGATCTGTGATATCTCTTTGGATTTGTGCTACTTGATTCATAATTTTCTCCTCCTAAAATTAAGCTGCTTTAACTGTTAACTTCTTGGCCTTGGTAACGACTAAGGCAATCTGCTGTGCTTCAGTTTCTAAAATGTCGTTGACCGATTCGGCGTTATCAATAAAGATCGGTGCTTGGACTTGGTAGTAGTCTGATAAGGTGTTGATGATGTCCAAACCGGCATTGATCCGTGCAGCGTTGTTCAGATCTGAATACGGCACACCATCGACTAATGCTTCACATGTTTCGTCAAGCTCGCCATTCTTTTGCAGATTGAACAATTTGAAACTAACAAGTTTAAAACGTTTGTTGATCAGTTTCTCAAGCATGCTGACCTTAGTTCTCGTGAACTGGTCGATCAGATACTCGGTTTTATCCAGCTCGTTAAACTTTTGTTTTAAATTAGCTTCTTCATCCTCAAGTTCTTTAATTCTCTGATCCTGCGTATTTACTTGTTCGTATTTGCGTAACTCAACTTGGACCTTCTCGAGTTTGTTCTCAATATCTGAAACCTTGGCTTGTGCTTCTTGGATAGCCTTATCGTTTGAGGCTTGACCTCCATTGATCTGTTCTTCAATGTCTGCAATTTGTTTCTGTGTGTCCTGGTACTCTTGCGAATCTTCGAAAACTGGCAACTGTGCTTGTTCTGCGTCTAATTCCTGTTTGAGTTCGTCAGCATGTTGCTTGGCATCATTGAACTTGACTTTTAGTTTTTTAGATTTGGCTTTAGCATCTTCGAATTTCTTCTCATATTCTTTGATCTTGCTAGCTTCTTCTTTACCTTTAGCAAGAATGTCTGCCAATTTTTCAGAATGCTTTTGATTAAAGCTATCCTTGATCTCTTCGACTTTATCCGCTGGCAGTGGTTGACCACACATTTCGCAAACCGTTGAGCCTTCATCAAACTTGATTTCTTTTTCGGCGTGATATTGTTTTAGTAGATCCTCCCTGTCTTCTTTTAGGCCATCGACAAACGCCGCCATTTTTAAAAACTCAAGCTTTGCGTTATCCATAATCTGCTTTGCTTCACGTTGCTTATCAAGTTGCTTGTCATAGTCTTCTTTTAGACCACCGATCTTTAATTGAATCCCGGCATCAAAGTTATTCTTTTTAACTTGCAAGCTTGACTGCAACTGGTCCTTCTTCAAAGCTAGTTCGACAGTGGCGTCCATATTTTGAGCTTGCACAACGTCCTCACGTGCTTTTGAGAGATTGAGCTTATAAGTCTCGACAATCTCTCTTAGTTGTGGCTGAGGCGTACTGATCAGCTCAGGCTTGCCTCTTTCAGCCTCATCTATCCGAGATGGAATGCTCTCAATGTCTTTCTTGATCTGTCGTTTCTGGCTCGCAACGATCTTCTTTTGCTCCGAAACTGAATGATCCCCGAGCAAGTCGGATAAATCTTTGAGCTTACTGTCTGACTTGATAATTTCTTGATCAGTCAACTCTCCAGCAATATCAGTTAAGACATTACGTTGTTTCTCCCAATGGAGTGCCGTAAATGCTGCAGGGTTCGTGATCATCTTGAAAGCGTCCTCGTTGATCAAAGAATTGATATATTCGCTATACTCTTTCAGTTTCTGTGGTACATCGTCAATATAGAGCTTCGTTGTGTCCGGCTTACGTTGCTTTTCAAGTTGACCCTTAGGCTTGACCCAGTTTTCTTTTAGAACCCGGCGTAACGTTTTCTGCTGTCCGTCAATTTCGAAAGTGGCTTCAACTTCTGGCTCAAGTCCGAGAACTTCACTGCCTTGGTCATCAAGTGGCTTCACGTTGAATTTCTTGGCGTCCTCACTATTCTTGCCAAACAATAACCAGGTAAAAGCGTCGAAGATCGTGGTTTTACCTGTGGCGTTTGCTCCGCTAACTGCGATTGGTTCGCCCTCAGCTTTTAACTCAAAATCTCGAATGCCTTTAAAATTGTGGATCTTCAAGCTGTCTAATTTAATCGTTTTCATGTTTCATTTCCTCCAATATTCTGCCGCGTTCGTTATAGCAACGCATTGCAATGCGTAAATCAGTGATGTTTCTCATATTGGTTCTAAAAGCGATATACATAATCTCTAAGAAACTGATATAATCCAACCGGCTCATTGATTCGCGAACGTCGCTAAAGTAACGATTGATGTTCTTTTCTTGTTCTCCCCGGCTCATTTCGTTTAGATCCAAATTGACCGCCTCCTGTGGTATACTTACTGTGTAAATATTTTTCATGAATATTTTTCTAGTCGTGGTCCTCAGCCACGGCTTTTTCTTCGTGCTCAAACTTCACTAGAACGTGACCCGCAAGCAAAGCAACTAGCAATGATAAGGTGACATAAAACAATGTCCCAATTAAATTGAATCTAACTAAAATCGTCAAAATGCCGGCCAAGATTAGTTCTACGATGCTTGCGTTCATCTTGCTTCACTTTCCTTTCTTCTTCGATCTTGCTCTCCAAATGGTCCAGAAGAACAATCAGACTAACAATCAAACCTGTCTTAATAATCTCTATCAACTTTCCACCTCCTAAAGTAATAGCCAACAAATGATAATAATCGCTGTTATCCAGAACGATATGCTGAAAATACAGCCTAATGCACAACCGTCAAATTCATTCATTTGCGCCACCTCTTCTTGATATATTCGGTTGCACCTAAGATAGCGAAATAAGCAACAACCACACTCACGAAACTTTCCATTGGTGTCATGCCCTCATCTCCTTACGCTTTATGCCGCTCGATGAACTCATCTAAGTCCTTACGATCAAACACCAGACGAGTGCCGATCATTGCAACAGGTATCGAATAGCGAACATGGTCTTTGAAACGAGAATCTTTTAATGTTAGATATTTGACAGCTTCATTCTTAGTGAAATAGCGTTTCTGTCTAAGCTCTGCCGCTTTCTCAACTTCTTCATCAAACTTCTCCATCAGATGTGCAAAGAATTCTTTTTCAGCCCCCTCTTGCACTTCCAACTTGATTTCTGCCATCACAATCACTTCCTTTATTTAAATCAATTGATTATCCTTTATAGTTCTTAATCATCTATAATTGAGTTATTCTCCTAGCGAAAGGAGGTGAATCTTTGGCAACAAATCCACCAAAGAATAACGCTCGCAAGGGTCTCTCAAGCTTATAACCCTAAGACGAATCGTTATGTTAAACGAAATTCAGAAACTGGCAGGTTTATGGATGTTAAACAAAACGGTTCTAAGTTTAAAGGCGTAAGAACTGAGAAATAGTTGCATGCGATCTAGTCGAACAATTCGGCTAGGTCGTTTTCTTTTAAAACTTGATTCAAAACTAACGATAATTGATCAACCATTTTTTCATCATGATCTTCGTATCCTGCTTCAAAAAATATTGCATGAAGTAATTCATGAATCAGCGTTTGCGTTTTACGTTCATCTGAAAGACCACTTTTAATTTCGATGTGGTTATCGGCGTATACGCAAACTCCATATTCGTTTGGGTCATTCTCAACTATTTCTTTTTCAAAGATCTCATAATGAATGCCGCCGACTTTAATATTCATTTTTAAGCCTCCTTTTTAGCAAGAAACTTGTTAATAAAGTATTGCTGACCTTTGCCAGTAACCTTTGGTGTCTTAGTGATTCTTACGCTGCCATCTGGGTTCTGAAAGCTACGCTCTTTTATTTCGAATAAGCCAAGTTCCAATGATTTCTGTGTTGGCATGTTACGATCTGATCGATTTCCAGCAATTAGATAGCCGTTATTTCGTAACCATTTGAACAATCTTTGTTGACCGATATCATAGCCATTTTGTTTGATTAGTTTTGCAAGCTCACCTACTAAAATACTTGTATTACTTGTAGATACTGCATCGGCAAATAATGCTTTTGGCTTCATTTCACTATTTTCCAGCTTTAATTTGGTATTTTCGTTTTGAAGAATTGAATAGCCACGCTTTACAATCTCCATTGGATTGTTCCATTTGCGCTCCAGTTCAATAAAATATTTACGGTACTTTTTTCCTTGTTCCGTATGAGACATCATTGACAACTCTTTTGCCATAGAAATCGTTAAGGCATAATCTTGAATTGGTCTTGTACCACCATTTGGCATGTCCGTAACTCCAGTTACGCTCGTAAAATCTTCACCTTCGATAAAGTCTTTAAAATTTTGTTCTACCCATTTGCTGAATCGAGTAGTTACTTGAACTCCCTTGTAAAGATCTCTAGCTGAAACAAGCTGCTGATCATTTTTAACCGTTACTTTAATAAGTTCACCCATTGTTTTTCCTTCTTTCTATTCAAGTCCAAGAATTTTATTGATTTCTTTTACATAGAAATCAGTTTTCTTGCCCTTACGTTTGCCATTGATAATGTCTGAAAGCTGGCTTGGATTAATTCCAATTTCACGAGCCAACCATTGTTGATTTTTATCTCTAACAACTAATGCAACTTTTACCTTGGTTTTTAATTCGCTGGTCATCGTTATTCCTCCCTTCTTACGTTTAAAAGTAAATTATATTTACAAAATGTATTGACGAGTTACGTTCAATAGTTTAATATGTGCGTATAGATAAATAAGCCAGATGTGGCTTATATCATCATTTCTTACGTTATTACATTTTATAAATTTGTTTTACTTTCGCTTGCAAGATAATAATACAATACTATAGAACGTAAGTCAACAATATTTACGTATTAAATTACGTAAATATGAAAAATCCCAACAAAAAATAAGAGGTGTGTACTCGAATGGGCATTTATGAAAGGATTAAAGAACTTGCTAAAAAACGAGATCTGTCTATTAATAAGCTTGAAGAAAAGCTAGGCTTTGCTCGTGGATATTTATATACTTGGAAAAATAAGACTCCAGGAATTGATAAAGTTGAAATTGTAGCAGATTTCTTCCATGTTTCAACAGATTATTTATTGGGCCGAACTGACCAAAAAGAAATTCATACTGACAATCGTGACCCTATTGATAAAATGTTAGATGAAGTTATGTCATATGATGGACAGGAGCCAACTGAAAACGATCGTCAAATACTTAGGAGAATTATCGAGGCTTATTTAAAGAACAAAAAGTAGGTTGTATTATGAATCGTAAAATTAGGGATATGCTATGTGAATACAACATTACGATTGAGTATTCTAATTATCTTGATCATGATGGATATTACATACCAGGGACAAATATAATTGTGCTAAATAACCGTCTTAACGAGATAGAACAAGAAAAAACCTTACTCCATGAAATGACACATGCAGCTCTTCATCGAGAAGATTCTGTGCTGTATGAAATGGTTGAAGGTATTAAACAAGAGATGGAAAACGAGGCTAACAAAACCATGATCAAAGGCATGCTTGATGAATATATCAGCAGGACACAGCTTGACCCTTCTGAAGTTAATTATGTAAGCTTTATCAATGATACTGAGCTTAATCAAAACTATGACACATATGTTATTAAACTGCTAAAACAAAAAATAAATTTAGGGGGATATAAAAATGGCTAAAACATGTGCTAATTGTGGTAAAAAAAAAATAGGATTTACGGACAGTTGCTTAAAATTAAAGGATAAAAATATTCTTGGTGAAGAATGTTATTCGCAAGCTTTGAAAGGGAATACGTTTCAACTCACTTCTTGGGCATTAGAAAATACGTTTCAAGATTTCAAGAATCTTATGTCTTCAGATACTAAGTTAGATTTTAAAGAGATTCACGCAAAAGAAAAAGATAATAAAAAAGCTGCTAAGAAAGCAGAACATGAGAAAAGATTTAAACTTGAAGTTTTGAATCAAGAAAGAATTAAGAATCATAATGTTACTAAATACGGTAATTTGTATTTTGATAATGTTGATAAAGTTATTTTAGAAAAGAAAGATTCTTGGACGCCCTATATAACTTATTCATACAACGATGTATTGAAATACACACCTGTTGATCAAGGACATTCAGAAAAAAAGAGACATGGGATAACTAGAGCCATTACCGGAGATATTATTGCAGGCGGAGCAGGTGCAATCGTTGGAGCAGTTACTGGTGGCAAAAACTACGGATATGTCGATGAGTTGGGTGTAAACATTTCTTTGAAAGATGGAAAATTGCTAACTGTTCGTTTTATTAATGAATCGACCAAACGTGGAAAGATTACCGAAAAAGCCTATCAGGACTGCAACTATCTTTGTGCCCTACTTGATAGCATAACCGAAGAAAACGACAGTGAAAAGATACAAAAAGTTGAAACTGTTAATTCATCTGAAACAGATATCACAGAGCAACTCAAGAAACTTAAATCATTAGTCGATGATGGCATATTGACGCAAGAAGAGTTTGAAGCTAAGAAAAAACAACTATTAAATATATAAAAAGGCTTTTATTATCCGATCCACGTTGACATTAAAAGCCGTGAGAAAATATTTGGGGGAGTTAAAAATGAAAAGAAGCATTGTTTCTGCTTTATCTATCTTGGGAGTAGGTTTGATTTTGGCCGGATGCGGGAGTTCAAGTGCTGATAAATCAGATAATGCTGGCAAGGAACCGAAAACCACAGCATCTGCTAAAGGAAAAACTGAAAAGAAAGACAACCAACATATTAAAAACGGCCCATTATTAAAAGTCGGGCAATGGAAAACTGACAGCACATGGGGCAAGACAACTCTAGAAAAAATTACTGCTCCTAAATCAGTTATTAAAGATGGTCCGCTTGAAATTACGATCAACACTATTTCTTTATACAAAATCGAACCGCAAAACGATGATGAAAGACAGATGGCAAATGATGGTTTTCAAACATCGGGAGTAACCAACCCATACTATACGATTCATATTGACTATAATGTCAAAAATACATCAAGCGACACCGTTCAACTTAACGGCTTAAAATCAGTTGTTACAAGCACTGGTCAAGATCTTGGTATTGACTCCGGCCTAGTTGATGATGGTACAGGCTTAGAAGTCGCTCCAAATGCAAACAAGGGAACTGCTGCAGAGGGACTACTTAATAAGGGAGACGAAAAAAAGGTTAATAAGGTCACACTTCAATTTGATGAAGCTGTTAACTCTGATAGTTTTGACTCTATGGGAAGTGCTCAACCAATGGACTTTGATTTGAAATAATAACCGCCCGCCCTGCTGCGGGATCGGGAAATACGTATGGGAAACAAAAAACAGCCCTAATCAGGACTGTTCAAGATTTCTTCTAAGTCATATTTAAGTTTTTCAGGATCGGAATATTTTTGAACTGCCAGATCTTTAGCGTCTCTTCTGGTAAGTTTCGGATTTTTATTCATCAGTAAAACCATATGCAGATTTATAGCTCGCCAATATGAAAGGGACCCGAGAAAGGAGTCTGTTGATGATTGAAATGGACTAAACATATTAAGCATATAATTCCTCCTTCTTTCTATGCTGTTTTTACCATCTGGGGTTCTGTATCAGCTTTTATTGAACCTATTATAACATTTACGACATGGATTGATGAAAAATATAAAACACCGATTTTTATAGTCATGATAGTCACACTCGTTTTATCCTTGCTCATATGTTTGTTTGTGAGCCGTTTTATTTGCATTTTAAACTGCTTCAAAAAAGAAGAAAACCTAAATGGTCTTAATGAACAGATAGATATTAAAAACGAGCAGATTGACGATTTAAAAAATTCTCTGAATTTAAACGCTTTTATTCTGAATACATTAATGATGAGCATATCGCCTAAAGAAAGAGAAGAATTTTACAAAAAAATTGAATTGGTTACGGAGGTAAATAAAATTGGCAATGGAGAAACTAAGAATAGCAAAGATAATCAATGACACTACTATTGTAATTAACGGTGGCAAAAACTCAGGTATAAAAATAGGCCAGAAGTTTCAAATAATCGGTAAAAAAGGAACAGATCCGGTTATCGATCCTGACACAGGTGAAGAATTGGGAACACTAGATGAGTTAAAGGGAAAAGTTGTTGCCACTGAGGTGTACCCTCGTATGACGATTGCAGAAACTCCCAAAGTTAAAAATAAATATGCGGAGCAAGCTATTGGCCACCAAATGAGGTCAATGAATAATTTAATGGGTGCCATAAACGGTACAACTGACCAAGAATATCTGAATGTCGATCGAAGCCAAATTACAGGAGGTCTACCAGATTCGGACTCTCCAGTACAAATTGGTGACTATGTAGAAAAAATAAATTGACATTTTTCAATACTCATAGCCCGCTTTCTGCGGGTTTTAATTAAGTCGTGAAAGGAACATATATTCTTTTTATAAAGGAGAAAATACTATGAACAAGAAAGAATTAGAAGAATACATTAATAACAACAGTCGGACCATTGAAATCTTTAGTGAAAAAGCCCTTGAATACCAGACTGGTAAGAATAACGATCGCCCTAAAAAGAAACGATGGGGCGAAGTAAAGATTAGCCGTGCAGTTGATGGGATGATCAACACCTTTATGGAAAACGTGCACGACAAAATTAAGACACAAGTCAAAAGGAACGAATTTGAACCGCAACGTTCCTGGATCGACTTTATTACTAAAAACAATGTGCTGGATGAACTAGAAGAATCAGTTATCGAAATGGAGTTTGAATAAAACTTCAAACTGAAAGGCGGTGATACAACTACCCTAGCAATGGCTAACAACTAAGGAGGAAAATTGATATGGCATCAATTCAGAAATATAAAAACAAAAAAGGCAAGCAGCTTTATAAATTCAAGATATATTTAGGAACGGACCCGATAACCAACAAACAAATAACTACAACACGACGTGGGTTCACCTCAATCAAATCTGCGAAGTCAGCTGCTAGAAAATTACAGACTGAGTTTGAAGAGCAAGGTTGGGGCTCAGACAACACGAGCGACATTAGAACTTTCCAGCAGCTCTTTGAAGTTTGGTTTGAGAATTATCAATTGTCAGTAAAAAAATCAACTGCGACTGATTCATGGCAAATATATGAACGATATATCAAGCCTAAGTTCGGTAGCAGCAATATTCAAAGAATCAATGTTTTGTTTTGCCAAAAGTGCGTTAATTATTGGTATAAGAACTATCGTGAAGCTCGACATATTAAAAACACTGTTAGCCAAATCTTGCGGTATGGGATATCTTTAGAGATCATTGATGAAAACCCTATGGCAAAAGTTACCTTGCCACGCCCACTTCCTAAACGAGACAACAGCAATAACTTTTACTCTAAGAACGAATTGAAACACTTCTTTGACTCACTAAACGATATTGGCGATTTGCGGTATATTGCTTTTTTTAGATTTCTTGCTTATACAGGTGTAAGGAAAAGCGAAGCTTTAGCCCTGCAATGGAAAGATTTTAATTTTAAAAATAATACGGTAAAAATAAGTAAAACAATCTATTACGATGCACGTTTAAAACAGGTTATTGTGCAGGAGCCAAAGACCAAATCTTCTAATAGAGTATTAGATTTAGATCCTAAGACGGTTAGCATTATGCAATCTTGGCGAGCAGATCAACAGAAAAGATTCATAAAAATTGGGATAAACGTAATGAATGCAAAGCAGTACGTTTTTACTCAAGAAAAAAGCAACCGATTGTTAGTCCCTAACAGTGTTAATGACTGGTTGAAATGGATCTATAAAAAATATCCACAGAAAAAGATAACTGTCCATGGTTTTAGACACACTCATGCCAGCTTATTGTTTGAAGCAGGAGCAACGATCAAGGAAGTACAGGAACGTTTAGGACACTCAAACTCAAAAACTACACTCGACATCTATACCCACGTTGTAAAAGAAAAGAAAAAAGAGACTGCATTAAAGTTTGCTAACTTTGCTGATAATTGAAAAACGGGGTCAATTTCGGGGTCAAAGATATTTTTACGCAAAATAAAAAAGCCCTAAGC
>NZ_AZFI01000170.1 GCF_001435755.1 Ligilactobacillus acidipiscis DSM 15836
TTCATCAGTACCACTTGATAAAGAACCTTAATTTTTATCAAACTGGAGATATTTTGTCCCAATCCCTTTTTAATAACTAGTGCTAATCAAGCACCAAATGTTTTTCTCGTGCTTTGAAATCATGACGAAAAATCTCAAAGATCCAAGCCCCTAATAAGTGACCTAAAACTTCAGGGCATTTATCCTTTTTGCATGGCATTAATGAGGATCTAGTACATGTTTTTTAGGTTATAAATTATAGCGGCTATTCAAAAGCTCGTGCTTAATATTCTCCCCAATACTTAGACATTGATTGTTTACCAATACCCGGATTGAAACTGTTGGTTGGATCATTTTTCTTATAATGGTTGACTAAGGCCGGTGACGCTAAGTATAAGTGTCCTACATTGTGTTCGGCCGGATAAACAGCGTGCCTTTCGTCCAAGATTTTCAACATTTCTTCTTTAAGTTTATGTGCATCGACACCTGGCTTTAAAATATAATCTTGGTGCATTACGTGGTCAAGTAAATGACCATAATAGATTTTATACTCTATTTTATCTTCGATTTCCTTAGGTAAATGTTCAAACTATTTATATTCATTACTTGCCAACGCAATGTCTAATGGCAAGATATCAATACTATCCTGCTTCAATTCCTGATAACGAATAGCAACACCCGCCGTTACATAGCGGTGCGTTGCCGCCTTACTGGTCTCATTTGCATCAGCTTCAAAGTAGTCACCACTGGCCTTTGCGAAGTAAGACTTAAGGTATTCACGTGCTTCTTCAATACCATTGTCAGCCATCTTTAATTGCAGATAGTGATCATATTTTTCATAATAGTCATCTAATCTTTTAGGCATTTGATTAGGGAATAAATGACTTAATGTTTGTAGTAAGCGATCTGGAAAATAATTCTTGAAAAATGGAATAGGCTTCAAGAAGCGTTCGCCCCACGCTTTTAGCGCAAACAACTGTGGTAAGTGTCCTGTACCGATTTTTTCGATCACAACCAAAGAATCTTTACCATACTTCTTGGCTAATCTATAAGCATCTTTATGCATGTATTCACCAGAAACAGGTAATTCTTTGAAAGTTGTCATGATATGGCGACGTATATCTTCCAACTCATCAGGGTTATTGGTCCCAATGTAAAACATTTGTGTTTTCTTATCCATTGGGAATGTATCTAATCTGACAGCAAGCGCAGCAACGTGACCAGAAGAGCCAGATACTTCATACAATTCTTTAGGGTTGGCATTGTAGCGAATGGGGTTATCTGAGTCAACATCACGCAAAACTTGTTCATGTTGGTACATTGAACCATGGCGTTTAGTAGCTGGAACTTGATTTACATCAAAATTACGATTTTGCAAATTAGTAATGATCTCTTCAGGTGTTTCACCCAAATCAATACCCAAATGATTAACTAAGTGCATTTCGTCATTTTCATCGATCCACACATATAATGATAGCTCTGTATAAGCTGGACCTCTTCTGATCAAAGCACCACCGGAATTGTTATTAATACCACCAATTACTGATGCCCCTAAATTAGATGAACCAATAACTGAATGTGGCTCTCGCTTGAGCGGCTTTAATTCATTTTCTAGTTGAAACAGTGTCGTTCCAGGAAACGCAAGTGCTTGTTTCCCATTATTGATCAACTGTAGATCTTTGATTTTCGCTCCGCTTACAACAACTGCCGGTCGGTCATAACCGGGAGCTAGTGTAGATCCTTCTGTCAAGCTAGTGTTGGATGCCTGCATGATAATAATAATGTTGTTATCATGCAAAACATTCAGAACACGCCACATTTCCATTAAAGTGGTTGGAAATACTACTGCTAGTGCCTCCCCCTTACCTGAACGATATCCTTTCCGGAAACGTAAAGATTTTGCTTTGTCGGTAATGACATTTCTTTTACCAACAACAGTGACTAGTTCATTAACTACGTTCATATTAATTCTCTTCCCTATAACATTTTAATGACTGTACTATTGGATCATGATACCCCTTTTTTGTCATTTTGAGTAGTGAAAAAAACAAATAAAAGCACCTAGACTTTGCTCTTTAAACTGCATTTTTTGAACTAGCGAAATGTATTTCAAGGATTCAGTTTAAAGGTCACCAGAATAAAATTAGTATTAAAAAACGATCTTAGACCTGAATAATTCATGCTTTGGATCACAGGCAAACGGGATGATAACGGACAAAGAAAGAGAATTTGTTAAAAATATAAATTATTTAGAGAGTAGCTATTTTTATAAATATGGCTTGCGGAGTACTAATTTGTGCAAATAAAAAGACTAGCATTTGCTGGCTAGCCCTCATTATATTTCATGCTTATTCTTTGTCTTTATCTGCGCTCTTCTTCAAACCCTCAGCAGCACCTTTAGCGGCATCTTTGACGTCTTCTGCCTTATGTTTTGCTTTACTTGCAAGGCCTTCTGCTTTACCTTCAGCCTCTGTGCCTTTATCACCAGTGACCTTGCCTAATGTTTCTTTCCCTTTACTCTTTGCTTCATCCAATTTATCATCAAAGCTACTCATAGTAAACACTCCTTGAATTAGATTTGCTTATCTAAGCATTTTCATTATACCCAATGCTTTAAAACGGCTCCACTTTAATGCTCATTCATTTCCTTTTGGTCAAATTATAGATCGCAATGCACAATAAAATAAATAAACCGAGTTGAAATGTAATTTTGATAGAAAATGTCATGTTATTCCGCCCTTCTGCTCGTAATGTGGCGGCTGACAAACATTTGAACAACGAACACGTCAATTGAATTCAAGTTGCAAATCTGCTAAAGTTGATTGGGTTCTTGACTGTTCTCCCCTGAGCAGTCATTAACTTCTATCTTATTTTGAAAAGCCGAAGACAAACAAAGCCGCCAGTTTTTGTTGTCTTCGGTTTTTTACATATAACGCGGGATCATTTTTCCATTCGACTGCCAGATCTCACCTACAAAACCAGTGAAACGCAAGGTAAAATTAACTCTTCGATGCAACTCACGCACGATTTTTTCAAAGTAAACCCAGTCGTAATCTTTGATCACACGGATCGGGATCGAGCGAGTGTTCTCATTGCCCATTTTGTATAAAAAAAAGAAATTGAATGAGTGATCGAATTTGTCATTGACGATTTGAATCTGATAGCGCGCCCTAATATGAGTCTTAAAATAATGGTTGATCCGTTCTTCCATCACATCAACATGTTGGACTGCTGTTTTCATAATTACCACCTCACTCTTTATTATACGAACATACGTTTGCTTTTCAAGTGAATTTTTTGTGGAGCCTATTTGCAAGTGCTCCAAAAGCTTATGACAGCAGTATTTTTAGTCAGAATTTATTTTAGCAGTTTGTTCGAGCAAACGATTGGCAAGGAAAATGATTAAATTACTGAACAGTATATGTTATAGTTGAGTATAAGGAACGAGTTTAAAGGAGGATCACATAATGACTGATGGAGACTTAAACGATCGTTTATCGGAAAGCTTATATGGAACACCTAAGATCAAGCCGGACGAACAGCGTAAATATTTAGGTACCTTCCGAGAACGTGTCGCTCTAACATTGGACCAAGGCGAAGCGCAACAACCGCAATTTATCGACGTCTTGCATAAAGAATTGGATCAAAACCCGGAATATCAATTGCTGATCAATGGCAATGCATCACAAACAGCTGTCGACAAGTTAACAGATTTATCGAACATGATAAGCAACCCTTCCAAATTACTAGCTGGTAAGGCAGCTCCGAACGGGATGGATGCCTTAGCCGCCGTCGTTTGCACGAAGGACACAGCGTTGCATTTAGATGAAGTCGACGTGGCTAAAAGATTTCCACAGCAAGAATAAGTAAAAAGCGGCTCCTTGTCGCTTGCCATGGATAAACTTGGCAAGTGACGGGAGTCGCTTTTTACGTGTGGAGCAATATTTTTGGAAGGAGCAGTAATTAAAGAGTTGTAACACTTACTTTGCCAAACTTTGCGTCACATTCCCGTTTGTAACACTTACTTCGCCAGACTTTGCGTCACATTTCTACTTGTAACACTTACTTTGCC
>NZ_AZFI01000171.1 GCF_001435755.1 Ligilactobacillus acidipiscis DSM 15836
TATTCATCAACAGGATTTGACAAAGAGCCAAGAATAAGTGGCTTAAATAAATTATTTACCATTTTCCTGGAAAAACAAAAACGCTACATCGCTAAAACTTGCGATATAACGTTCCTGTCACGAAAGTGCTCAAAATCTACCGTGACTACTATTAATTAAAGTTTTTCTTTGTTAACTACGTTTAACTTGTCGTCCAAGTCATACACAACTGGTTGGCCTGTAGCCATTTCCAAGCTGACGATATCATCATCTGAGATACCTTCAAGATACTTAGTCAAAGCACGCAATGAATTACCATGGGCTGCGATAATCACGTTTTTACCGTCCAAAAGATCTGGAGCAATATGGTCTTCCCAGAATGGCATGACACGTTCCAAAGTAACCTTCAAGTTTTCACCGCCTGGAACAACATGTGGATCCAAGTTAGCATAACGACGTTCCTTAACAGCAGAACCTTCGTCATCAGCCTTCAAAAGTGGTGGCAAAACATCGTATGAACGACGCCATGTATGAACTTGTTCTTCACCAAATTTTTCAGCAGCTTCTTTTTTGTTTTGGCCTTGCAATGCACCATAGTGACGTTCGTTCAAACGCCATGTCTTGGTTTCAGGGATCCATAGTTGGCCGCTTTCTTCCAAAGCAATGTGCAAAGTCTTGATAGCACGTGTCAAAACTGATGTATAAGCTTGGTCAAATTCGATCCCAGCTTCTTTAAGTTTTTTACCTGCTTCTGTAGCTTCTTGTACACCTTTTTCGCTCAGGTCAACGTCAACCCAGCCAGTAAAAAGGTTCTTTAAGTTCCATTCACTTTGTCCGTGACGGATGAATACTAATTTTGGCATATTTAGTACAGACCTCTTTCTTTTATTTTTTTATTATACAAGCTTATTTTACACTCAATTTTGCAAAATTAACAGTATTTTGTGAAAATTTAAGCTTGATTTTCTTGAAGTGTTTTCACTAAGGATGAAACAGCTGCCTGCAGGTTTTCAGGTGTCGTGGCCAAATTGATCCTAATGTGCCCTGCGCCCCCTTGACCAAACATGCTGCCAAAGTCCACCGCTAATTTTGCTTGGTCTTGAACTACATGTTTAAGTTCTTCAGGTGCAACGACTGCTGACAGATCGACCCAAGCTAAGTACGTCCCTTCCTGGTCAGTGATCTTAATTTCGGGGAAAGCTGCCTGCAAATGAGCCTTCAAATAGTCATAGTTATCCTTGACTACCGCCAATAGTCCTGCTAACCAGTCGGCACCATCGCTGTAAGCTGCTTGTCCAGCAACCATTCCTAAAATATTGCTTGCTGGAGCATGCAATATCTCTTGTTGTTGATCATAGCGATCACGCAGTTGCGGATTAGGGATAACAACATGACTGATCAACAATCCTGCCATATTAAAAGTCTTTGATGGCGAATCGACCATGATCATATTGTCGCGATAGAAACCATCCTTGATCGACAAAGCCGAAACAAACTTCTTATCTGACGGCAACAGATCATGGTGGATCTCGTCACTGATCACTAGCACTTGTTCTTTGCGACATAATTCTAACAAATTGGCAAGCTCTTCTTCAGTCCACACCCGCGCCACAGGATTATGCGGGTTGCATAACATCAAAACTTTGACGTCATTTGCCACCATCTGTTCCTCGATTTTTTCGAGGTCCATTTTATACTCTTCACCAAAATCTACTAGTTCATTGGCAACAACTTTCCGATCATTGTCCTCAATAACATGGCGGAACGGATGGTAAACAGGCTCCATGATCATAACTGCATCACCTGGTATTGTCGAAAATTGCAGTAAAGTACTTAGTGATTGGACCACTCCAGTTCCAAACCGCAGCCATTCTTTATGCAGTTCGATCCCATAACGCTCTTTTTGCCAAGTAAAGTATGCATCATAATAGCCTTCCGGTGTCAGCGAATAACCAAAAGCACCATGTGCGACCCGCTTTTGAAGCGCGGTGACAGAACTTTGCGGGATCTTGAACTCAGTGTCGGCGACCCATAATGGATAAAGATCGCTGCTGCCGAATTCCTCTTGCATGCCATCCCACTTAACCGACGCTGTATCTTTACGATCAACCGCGTATTTTGCCAAAAACTCTTCTTTATTCACTAACTCGTCTCTCCTTTTTTACACGTTTCTTTTTAGTTTTCTTCTCGTTTCCAACAGAATGAACTCCCAATACTTCTAATAAAAAGATAAAGATCGGGATCCCAACGATCAGTCCCCAAGTGCCAAAAATATGTTCCGAAACAAATAGGACCACAAAGGTATAGAAAATCGGTAGGTTAGTCTTGCTAGACATTAATTTTGGATTTAAAACATAGGATTCCAAAGCATGGATCAGCAATATCATAAGCAAGACATACACCACAGCCTTAACTCCGCCATCAGTGTATGCGATCAAAGACATTGGAATTGCAGAAATGATCACACCAGCTACCGGGATCATACTTAGGATAAAGATCATGACCACCAAGCTATCAAGCTGTGGTATTTTCATTAAGCTTAAACCGATCAAAGTCAAGACTGTGTTTGCGATAGCAATAAAAAATTGCGCCTCTAAAACTACCCCAAAGGTATTAACAAAGATATTAGCAAAATAACGGATATCCTTAAAGAACCATGAATAAGGACCTGTTAAAAAGTTGCGTGAAAAAGAAAACATCCTGTCTTTTTCGATCGTGAAGAAGAAACTTAACAATAGTGCCATGAAAACTGAGACCCCAAAGGACCCCAAAGTAGTGATCGATTGGAACAAGATAGCCGCGCCGTTTTTCACCTGGGCCGTAATATCAGACTTGCTGATGTAATCACTGATGTAAGACACTACATCATTTGCTCCCTTGGGCGGGTTCTGGTAAAAAGTGATCACTGATTTGACCATTCCTTCAAATTGGTTAAAGATCTTCGGTGCATACTTGATCACAACAAAATAAACCCCAAATAATATTAGTGCGTAGACCACAATGACGATCATCAGACTCGGGATTTTGACCTTTTTTTGAATAAAGTTGATCAGGCGTACTACTAAAAAAGTGAAAATAAAAGTCAATAATATCGTGTTCATTAAGCCTCGAAGCGCAAATAAGGCCCCCACGATCAATGTTAGCACTACTGCTCGCCTTAGGCGGACGTTATTTATAAATTTTTCCCAAATAGTCATTATCTTCTCCCTTCAAATATGCACATATGTAAGATCATATTAAAATATATTGTTAATTCTACTCCATCAGGCACACAAAGTAATGAAATGCACCTCAAATTAAAAAACACACGCCCTCTTAAAACAGTTTGTGTGCGTAAACTTTATACTGTACTCCTTAAATATCTAACAATTGTTGCGGCTGATCCAACAAATAAGTCGGCCGTTCAGCTTTAATGGCATGAATATCATAGGCACCCCAACCAGCAGCAGCTGTATTGACCCCGGCTCTTTTTCCCATTTGCAGATCAAAAACCGCATCACCGATCATAACGGCCTGTTGCTTATCCAGCTGATATTTGTCGACTAGCTTCAAGATCCCATCTGGAGCTGGTTTATAATTATCCACCAGATCAGAACCGATCAGATCCGTAAAGTACTGACTGATCGCTAATTTATCCAAGTTCCGCTCTAGTGAAGCTGAACCTTTACTAGAAACGACATATAGGCTGTGCCCTGCGTCTTTTAGGTCCGCCAATACTTCCTTAATGCCAGGAAATAACTTGGTATTTTGATCTTCGATCGCTGAATAGTAGTCGCGAAAATCAGCGTACATTTTTTGCAGCTGAATATCATGTTCATCAAGATTTGCCCACATCGGAAAAGAGGTCTCGATCGGCAATCCCATCTCAGAAAAAATCATATCTCTAGTTGGCACAGGCTTAGCGGCGTCCGCAAAAACCTTCTGGACTGAAACGATCGAAGCTTCGCCAGAATTTGCCAAAGTATTATCAAAATCAAACAAAAAAGTTTCCATCTTAAATTCCATCCCTCATTATTAATCAAACTGCTACCTGAATTATTCATACTTTTC
>NZ_AZFI01000172.1 GCF_001435755.1 Ligilactobacillus acidipiscis DSM 15836
ATCAGTACCACTTGATAAAGAACCTAAAAAAAATGGATATCGTCCGTCTGATAACTGGACAGTATCCATTTTTATTATTAGCAACAATTGAGAATAAATAACTTTTATTAATTATTAGGTTCGAAAACTAAGTGCTGGTTAACGAATGCGTCAAAGCCTAATTCACTTAATTCACGACCGTAACCAGAGTTCTTGACTCCGCCGAAAGGTAACTCAGGAAGCGATGTCCATCCTGAGTTAATGAATGACATACCTGTTTCGATTTTTTCAGCAACTGCTTGAGCATGCTCACAATTACTTGAGAAGATCGTGTTACCAAGTCCGTAACTAGAGTCGTTTGCAAGATCAATTGCTTCTTGCTCGGAATCAACTTTGTAGACAACAGCAACTGGGCCAAACATTTCTTGGTTGTAAACGGGATTGTCCTTGCTGATATTAGTTAAAATTGTTGGTTGGAAGAAGAATCCTTCGCCGTTGATCGGTTCATTACCATAGACTAATGTAGCGCCGCCTGCAATTGCTGAATCCACTTGCTTTTGCAATTTCTCTTGCGCATTCTTGGAAGAAAGCGGGGCAACTACGGTTTCTGGGTCCATGGGATCACCAATTTTAGCCTTAGAAAATGCATTCTTTAAGTTTTCTACAAAGTCATCATATTTGTCAGCCATAACGATAAAACGTTTAGAAGATGTGCAGACTTGCCCTGCGTTGTACAGACGTGCCCCAGGAGAAACCTTCTTGACTTCATCAAAATCAGCATCATCTAAAACGATAAATGCATCGTTACCGCCAAGTTCTAAAGTTGATTTCTTTAAAGCAGCTCCAGCTTCCTTAGCAACTGCAGCACCGCCGCGTTCTGAGCCTGTCAAGCAGACTCCGGCGACACGCGGATCGTGAATNACTTGATCATAGCTGATAAATAAGTTGGTTAAAGCACCCTTAGGAGCTCCAGCATCTAGTGTCAGGTCTGCAAATTTTTGTGCAGAGGTCGCACAGATCGAAGCATGTTTTAAGATCATTGGGTTACCAACGATAAAATTTGGCGCAAATACACGAACTACCTGGTAAAGAGGAAAGTTCCACGGTTCTACCGCAACGATCACACCAGTTGACTGTTTTGCATAGTAGGCGCGACCGGCAGGGCTTTCTACTGGAACTGATGCCATGAATTTTTCGCCATTTTTAGCATAGTACTCTACGATGCCAACACAAAGATCAACTTAACCTTGTGCTTCAGTTAAAAGTTTGCCCATGTCGTAAGTCATGGCTTTAGCTAAATCTTCTTTTCTGTCTTTCATTAGATCGGCGATTTTTTGTAAATCTTGTGCACGCTCAGCCACAGGTGAATTACGCCAAGTTTGATAGAGTTGATGACCGGTTTCTAAGGCTTGCTCTAAGTCAGCGTCAGTTGCGTTGTCATATTTCTTGAGAACTTCACCTGTAAATGGATAAGTTGTTTTATAAGCCATAAATTCTCACTCCTTATTTTTAACGACTATAAATAAACCGTTTTCTAACCTAATATAACATGATCATATTAAGATGCAAAAAATAACTCTCAATAATTACGTTCTGTTCTATAGATCACGTAAATTGTAGAGTTATTGTTGATGTGGAAAATGCTAATTCTATTTTTGTTAAAAGTGCTTTTTTATCTGGGTCATGCAGAAAAAAGCATTTAAAGGCAGCTTACTTAGTTGTTTTCAGCGTTTTTGTTAAAGTTATTTAAGACGATCATTAAGGATCCTTGGACATGCATCAATTGTTTATTGATGTTGCTGATCATATCATCTTGTTGGCGTGTCAGCCGAACTTTAGCGCTCTTTTGCAAGTGCATCAGGTGAGAGATGATCAAATCAATAAATTGATCTGTAAAAGTTAGATCATTGGCTGCAGTTGAATAGTCACCTTGCTCTATCAAAAGAATATCGTATCCTAAATCCAGCATTGAATCTAAATCTGACGTGATCTTTTCTAAGGGAGCATTTAAAGACCGTTGTTCGAATTTTAAAGTACTGCTCAGTCTCTCTAATTTAGATTGGATCCGCTCCAAGTCTGTTTGCATATTTTTAATGCTTTGAACAGCCTCTCTCATATTGATCACTTCTTTTCTTTATAATTTAAATATTAATCAAACAATTAAACTGGCAAGTGAAAATGAAGTAATGCAGAAAAATTTATACTGTGTTTGAATCCGCTTACTACATTTAAATATATCATATTTAGGCATATATAGCTATTTTAAAATTTCAAAAATAAAAGTTGAATTTTTTACTTTATTAAAAGAAGAAATTATGGGGGTGTAAAAATCATAGTTTTTTTGATCAAGTTCTTGGCGTTGAAGATATAGCTGTTTTGGTATAACCTAGAAAACGAATTTGACGATAGGAGTTGGAAAAATTGTGTCATTGATCATTGAAGCTTTACAAAGCGTGGTCGTCTTATTGATCATTATGATAATTGGTTTTCTATTAATGCGTTTGAATTTGGTGACAGACTATTTTTCGATGGATGTTTCCAAGGTCATCACTGTGATCAGTTTACCTGCAATTATATTTTATTCAGTTTTGACGAATATTTCTCAGAACAGTTTATTGACCTTATTTCAAAAAGTATTGGTCCCAATAGCGGCAACACTATTAAATTATCTGGTAAGTTGGTTACTCACCCGTTTACCGCTTTTTGAAGAAGGAGATCGCGGGGTATTCATTAATGCTAGTGTTAACCCCAATACAACATTTATTGGCTTAGCCATTAATAATATTTTATTTGGTCAAGCAGGTTTAGCGAGTTTCTTAGTCTATTTTCTGACTAATAATGTTTCTATTTGGTCATTTGGACAATATTTTATCGAACCACGTAAACGAGATGTAGATCACAAGAGTAAAATAGAAAAGTTTAATTTGTTGGCACTGCTTAAATCACCGCCGTTATTAGCTTTTTTAGTTAGTTTTGTTGTGGTTGCAGTGGGCCCTTAGTATGCCATTATTTGTGATGAATACTACTCAGCTATTAGGGGCATTAGTTACTCCTTTGGCACTGTTATATAGTGGGATGATGCTTTATAGTGCAGGCTTATTAAGGAGCTTGCAACTCAACAAAGCTAAGATTTTGGGGATAATTGGCAGATTTATTCTGGGGCCCTTATTGATGTATGTCACAATTATAGCAACAAGGCATTTATTCCCTGGTTTAGTAACGTCAATGGACAGTCAGGTTTGGCTAGTTCAATCAGCTACCCCGACGATGGCGATTTTACCGGTTTTGGCTGCGCAAAAGGGCGCAAATGCTAAGCTGGGAAATGATTTAGTTGTGTTAACAACGGTCCTGTTTATTTTTGTTTTACCGATTATTTATTTGATTGCAAAAGCAGTTTTTTAAAACAAATAATTTATCTCAAGGTTAGTTAAGATCTTCACGGGTTATTTAACAGCATTTTGTTTGACAATTTAGCAACATTATTGGACACTGACGCTAGATAAAAGTGATAGTTTTATTATCTAGGAGAAAAGCGGAAGCATTAGCAGTTTTTTTAAAAGTTAAGTTAGTGGAGTTATGTGTTGCGTATCTTACTTGATTGCGGATACCGATCGTTACCCCCGGCTTTTCTCCGCTGTTTATTTCAAAGGAGGAATTTTGAGTATGTCTAAACAGTTTATTGATGGTAAATTTGTCGAAAGTCACTCAAACGAGACCATTGAAGTTTTGAATCCGGCTAACAATAAGCTAATCGGTGAAGTTGCAAAGGGTAATGAACAAGATGTCAAGGATGCTGTTGCTGGTGCGGTTCAAGCACAAAAGTCTTGGGCAGCCGTCAACCGGGTCAAGCGCGCAGATATTGTGTTGCAGTTAGCTGCTCAATTAGAGCAAAATAAGGAAGAAATTGCTAGGATCTATCAACAAGAACAGGGTAAAGTATATTCTGCCGCTCTTGGAGAAGTTGAGAATTCTACCTGAATTATTCATACTTTTCGTTG
>NZ_AZFI01000173.1 GCF_001435755.1 Ligilactobacillus acidipiscis DSM 15836
CAACGAAAAGTATGAATAATTCAGGATTAAAGTTGATTTTAAGAAAATGAACGAAATCTTTAAAGCTATAAGAAATGTTTGACGATTTGTTAAACTAGTTGTATTCTTATTTAAAGATTGAAAGGGTGTTTAAACATGGAGGAAAAAATCGTTTTTAACAGTAACTTAAAAATCAAGCCTATTGATGTTGATAATGAAAGCAAAGCTTCTATTTGGGCACAGACCGAGGAAAGCTTTTTGAAAAATAAGACAATGATGAATGTAATGCGTAGATTGGCAACTGAATAAGATTCACAGCCCCAAAGTAATCGGAGGCTTATTTTTTTGCACATAATGTGCACACGACCTCCGTTTTTTGCCTTTATTCACCTCCAATAAAAAAAATAAAAAGCCATTTAGAATGGGTATTCCAAGGCTTTTGGCATTTATTTAAGACTATATAATAAGGAGAGTACAGGATTTGAACCTGCGCGCCGGTATTAGCCGGTTCGCCGGATTTCGAGTCCGGTGCATTACCACTCTGCCAACTCTCCACAACAAGAATAATTATAGCAAACATTAAGCATGATGACAATATAAATTTAATATAACTAGTATATGAACATTTAAAAAGCCCATCCTTCCAGCAAGGATGAGTTTAATTTGTTATGTGCACTACCGAAGCAGCAATGAAGATAAATCTTCAGGCGCGTGACCTTATGTTTAATCTTATAATAAGTTAAATTTTGGTAGTAGTCAACTCAAGACGTAAGGAAAAATTTAGATTTTTTTCAAATAGTTAATTTTCCAGCCTAAATTAACTTGGAAATTTCAAGTCTAAGTTAGCCACTCTCACATATTATTTATCACATTAGTAGCTTAGTACAGTTCGGTGGGTAGGGAGAAAGGCTTGAGCCGGGAGGCGAAGGCCTTTCTCCCTACCCACCGTTCGCGCCCATTTTTCGCGCTTAACCGGCCTGAAAAATCTTTTGNATCCGTGGCGTCTGAGTTCTCAGTGAACGCCGTGGTGTGTTATTCATCCAGTCACTTGTTTCACGAGCTGTTTTAGCCGGTTGTGCCACGATTGGTTTTCCCTTGGAATATATTCCGCGGAGGATCTTATTGTTGCGTTCATTACTTCCACGTTCGTATGAAGCATATGGATGAGCGTAATAGATACCTCCATTTTCACGGTCGGGGACGACCTGAGTTAACTCACTAAACTCAGAACCATTATCAGCAGTAATCGTCTTAAAAATCTTCTCAAACTTTAAACCTAGTTCTTGTTTAAGCGATACAAGAACTTGATTAACGTAACAGTTTTCTTTACCTTGAACTAGAATAACTTCTTCATATCTGGTTTTTCGTTCCGTTAATGTCAGCAGATTTAAATCGCCAGCCTCACGTTGGCCAACAACACTATCGATTTCCCAATGTCCGAATTCTTGACGATTATCAACTTCAATTGGACGTTCTTCAATTGAACGACCTAAAACCTTCTCATTAGTTTTAGACCGGGCTTTTTTCGCCTTACGACTGACTTTTTCGGCCAAATCAATGTTTCTGGCTTTCAATTTTTGTTGGTCGATCCAGTTGTAGAGTGTTGTAGTACATGGAATTGTAGCTTGACTAAGCTTGGCATCCTGGTGAGCAGCCATGACAACCTGATCAGGTGACCAAGCATAGCGGGCTAGCAAGTGTTGATCAGCAAATCTGATAAAAGCTTGGCATGCTTCTTGATCAGCTAGTGAATGACGGCCAGAGGATTGGTGATTACGTTGGTAGACGGCTTCACCAGCCTGCGCTGAATATTCGAAATATTCGTACTCGTACGTTTTATCACCTTGTTTTTGTCGACGGATCTGCCTAATAGTACCTCTTTTCAGTTCATTATTAATAGTTTGAGGCGAGGTATTTAAGAGCTTCGCGATTTGTCGATTCGAAAGAACATGAACTAAATCATGCGGCCCTTTGGAGTTAAAACGGGTCCAATCTTCAATTGATACTCGATTTTCTTTAGTTAGGTGTTTCCCTTGAATGTGATTTGTGGTATTCTCAATTTGCGTCATAGTGTGGATATCGTCCTCTCATGTTTGGTGTGGTAACTAATATGATAAACGATATTTCGCCACTATGGCGTTTTTTGTGTTAATTTTTTTAACTGGCTAACTTCATTTTAAAATTTCCCAACCTAAATTAACTAAATAATTCCCTTACGATTATCTAAACATGTTTATTAGCTTTAGAAAAAATATAAAATATGCTAGTATGTACCATACGTTAATTATATAACACTGTCATAGTTATAAATACATTAGGAAGTGAAGCTTTGGTTAAACATAGACCAGCCCCCATAAAGTTTTTTTGTATATGAGTTGCTTGGTATTGCTTGTTTTCTTGAGGATGTTTGAACCAAGCATAACGGCTGCTAGCAGCAATGCCAATTATGCTATTAGTCAGGAGTCTTCAAAAATAAAAAATTCTCAATCTAAAAGGGATGACGATAGTCAGATTTCGGTACCATTTGAAACAACTTCTGTAAGTGATGAAGTTGGTACTAGCTCTGACCAAAGTACTTCTAAGTCAAGCTCGACTTCATCTAGTTCGAGTTCAGATACAGGCTCTGATCAACCATCTAGTTCATCCTCATCAAGTGAATCTGAGTCCGGTTCCAGCAATAGTTCTAGTTCAGAAACAAGTTCGTCTGCGTCATCTTCATCTGCAAGTAATTCAAATACAAGTGCTTCGTTTGATGAAAATAAAGCACCTGCGACTGAGTCTGATTCGGGGAATGGTCCAAGTTCAAGTGCTGATTCAGTCAGAGATCTTCCAGTTCAATCTAACAAGAATGGTCAAAATTTGCGATCTAGTTCGTTTACTTCGGGTTCAAAAACCAACAAAAATTCATTAGATTCTCAAAATAATGAAGTTAGAAGGGTAACTAACACATACAATAAAGCACAGATTTTAGTCGCCGGAAATTATGGCAATAATTCAAAAACTGAAAAAAATTCGAATGAAAATTCAAACACTGATATTGTTGACTTTACTAACGGATCAACTGCATATGCACCACCTTCATCAACTATATTAAAAGATGATTCGCACTTCACTTTAAATTCTTTTTTATATTTTGCGGCTGTTTTTTTGATAATACTGATATTTACTATTTATGGAGAGATCCAAGATAGTCGGAAATACAAAATCGAAAATAATAATAGAGGTAGAAGGCGGAAATAAAAATGTCTAGTTTCAGGACTTTAAGTTAGTCCTAAAACTAGACATTTTTTTATTGGTTTCTTACTCCAACTCGTTCGAATTGAGAATTAAAAAATAAATTAATTAAATGAAAATGTTCAAAATTTTCTTCTAATTCATCTAGTGAAACATCACTTTTTTGTGGTTTCGTATCAACATAAAAACGTTCATCATCATGGAATGCGTATTTTTGAATCTGCATTAATTCTGGATGAAACATCAGGTTGATCGAAAAACTTTTTTGTGCTTGTTGATCAATTTTAGGAAAATCGATCCATAACTTAAAACGTGTAAATTTTCCTTCATGGAACTTAATATCAAGTGATTCTGGATCTTCATAATTAATGTAATTATATCCGTGCTCACCTATAAAATTTTCTTTGATGTCGACAAACTTGGGAAGTTTGATTTTTAAAACATATAAATAATTATTATTTCTATCAACACCCAGAAAATTGTTTGCGTTAAGTTGATATACTGCCATATCAAAAACCTCTCTCAATTATGCTGAAGTACATAGTATCAATCTTGTACGAATAATTCAAATAAAAATTACTTTTTGTAAGTGTATCCATTGTGAGTGACGGTAGTTATACTTTTTATTCTAGAAAAAATTGTTTGCTTAAAAGTTGATATTTATATATATAATAAAAGCCTGAATTATTCATACTTTTTGTCTTAAAT
>NZ_AZFI01000174.1 GCF_001435755.1 Ligilactobacillus acidipiscis DSM 15836
TCCTTAAGGGAAAAGTATGAATAATTCAGGGTCAATATAGCCGTTAAAAATTTGCGTAATTTCATTATTTTCCCCTCCAAAATATAGTCCTTAGTCATTATTAATTTTTTTCTCAAACTTACTAATTGCATCAAAAGTACGCTTAGAATTGTTATGATCAACATATTTAAAGTATTTGTTTCTCAACACACCATACTTACTTTTTTCACTAAAATTATTGTCAACATAATACTGAATATACTTTAGTAATTCATCGACATTTGCAGCTGAATCGCCAAATAGACCTGTCTCAAGATCAATATAGCTACCTTGATAACGATTATAATCATTCTGATCAAATTGAAAAAATAATACCGGTTTCTTCATGTAGAAGAACTCCCACGAAACACTTGAATAATCTGTAATTAATAGATTGCTTTCCATTAGCATTTCATTAATTTTGATTTCACCAAACTGATGAGTTTGAATTCTTTCACCCGGAATCGTAAATTTATCACTATACGCAATAAATTTTGGATGTAATAGGAAATGTAATGTTATGTCGTTTTTTTCAAGAATTTCGTTCAGCTCTCTTGATTCAAGCAATTTTCGATATTGCTTATAGTAATCACTTTCAATAAATTCTTCTTCGGGTATTCCATCCATCCAGGATCTCCAAGTTGGCATTACAAAAATTTTTTTCTCTTCTTCCTTAGATTTGTCTTCAAGAACATCCCAGCGAGTAAAACCAGTTAACATAATTTCAGAATCGTCATATCCGAAATTATTTTTTATGATATCCTTTTCGAAATCAGATGTAGCTGTATACAAAGATACAGCATTATTTTTACTCTTACTGAAAACATAATCAACCCGCTTAAGTGCCGTGACACCATGTTGTAAAAAAACAAATCTTTTTTTCTGAAGAGCATTTCGTAAATGACCTTTTTGGATACGAATATCATAACTGTGTCCTTTCGACTCTGAAGAAATCATTAATTCAGCTGCGAACATATAAACCATATATTTAAAACTCATGAATTTTAAAATTTTATCTTTCTGATGCTCAATATCCCGATAATCAACAGAATTTGTCTTTATAACAAAATAATAATCTTTCTTTTTGTTATTCGTATAACAATAATTAAAGAATTGATAACCATTATCTTGCGCCACAGATGCTTCTTTTTCGTAACCAATCCATACTTTTTTCCTATCAAAATATTTTCTAAACAACCGATAAGTAAAATAAGCCACATTTTCTTTAAATCTGTTAACCTTATTTTCATAATTTTTACGTTCTCTATAACAAAGTGCGTAAGAATTATCTGATGTAATATAAGGATAAATCATGTAATTATCTAAAAGATCAATTTCATTTCGATCTATCTGTTTCATAATTTTTCGTTTTACACTTTTCGATGGATTCTTTACACGTAAAGGAAACTTTTCTTTTCCCACCTGAAGCACAACAAAAACATCCCAAAAAAACGGAAGCAAATGATATTTATCAGGTATTATTTTCAACTTGACAGAAACTTCATTATTTGACTTAGAAATCACTTCTATAGGAATCTCGTATTCCATAAAAACAGCTTTGTTTCTTAACTTGATCATTCCTGAAGAAACTTTAAAATCAGAAACACCAATTTTGGAAACTTTGGAGGTTATTTCAATCCCCGAAGAGTTTACTTTATTAGCGGTAACTTTAATATTATGTTCCAATTGTTCATTATGAATTTTATCAATATCATTCCAAATAAAAGCCAATTCATTTTTCACACTAAAATACGGTACTAAACAAAAATTGTTTTCATTTGGTTCACCACTAATTGATGAAAGATATCTCGAAAACTTATCTTGTTCACTACTCGAGAATTTTCCGAGTTTACCATGAAGATGAGACTCTTGCTGATAAACATCGACATAAGTATCCCATCGTGACGAGACAATTTCTAATTCATCTAAAAATGTTTGGAAGTCTAAAATAACTGTACTTGAATTCTTTATCTTAAAATCAATATCAAGTCTCTTTTTTGTCTTGCGTTCAACTAAGTAAAAATTTAATTCACTTGCGGAATCTAACTTAGTCGTCTCTAATTGCACTTCAATTTGAGCAAAAGAATCAACAAAGTTTGTGCCGGAAAAGTTTAGATTCCGCTTTTCAAATCGCTTTTTTCTATATTGTTCTGGAGTTGCAACTCTGAAAACAAGCTCTCCGTTAACGGACCAATATGAACATAACCACATGTTTTCATTAAGTACAACATAGTCATTATACTTTTCGCTTTTCAATGATTTTTGAGAATAATTTTCCTTAAAAAAACCAAAATATTCATAATTTGACGGTATATCACCTTCAGATTCATCATGACATGATTTTGCTTTTTCCTTATCTTTTTTTAGAAAAACATATCGATATTGTTCTTTATCATTAGCTATTTGATCAGTTGGTATTCTTATATTTGAACCTTTTATAGTAAAATCAGTTACTGGCATAAAATGCTTGCTACTAACGTTTTTTTAAATAACAAAATATTTGACAACTCAACTTGATCGTTTACTCTAATCGAAATTAACTCTTCTGAAAAAGAAAATTTTTTGACAATACAATGCTGTTTTTCAACATTTAAAACCTTTCTCATGAACAAGTTAAGGTTAGAAGTTAATTTTAAATTACCATTCTTAGAATAATGGTATATACTTAACTGATTTCCAATTTGATCATCTTTTGGAAGCTTTTCACTTCTAAGTACACCCTCATATAAAATACTGTCTTTTACAAACACAACGATGGGGGTAATCTCTTCTAAGTTAATAATCGACATAAAAGCTTCTTTTTCTATTTCTATTAAAGAGCGACTCTCCACATTTTGGAAATAGGCTCCATTATGTAAAATATAATTTTCTTTTTTATCCTTCCACGCTATAAATGTTTTAACGCTTGGGCTCTCAAAGAATGCTTTAATAAAAAGTTTGTGGCCTACATATTTAACTTCCTCAATGGGAACCTCAATTTGACGTAACTGCTTAGATTCTTTTTCAACATTTATATAGTTTCCCCTACTGATTGAAACCTCATTATCCCTAGTCAAGTAAAATCTAAAACCATAGTGTTCACTCGTGAAATAGAAAATATCAAAGTTAATTTTCTTTAAACTAAGATTTTTATTCTCTATTCTTGGCCGAATAAGCTTTTCCCCTGTAGCAACTAATAAGTCATAACGTGCAAATTCTACTTCTGGTAAATCAACATCTTTATATTCAAGAGTTATTTGATTATTTGCTCTATCTTGAATCCCCTCTACTTGCACAACATCTTTTGTTTTTCTATGACGAAAAACGAAAGATAATTTCTCATCATCATCGATATTATCAAATTCAATTGTCATACGCTTTGACTGCAGTAAAATTCTTGTCACTTTCATTTTATTAAAGCCCCTTATCTTTCGAACAATGTACCTATTACAAATTTATCCAAACCCTAAACATGATCAATTATTATCCATAATCGATTTTATGAGTTTAACAACTCTTTCTGTAGAACGACCATCGCTGAATTTATACATTTTTTTTGCAAATCGTGCTCTTTGCCGTTTTCCTTGATCAGTATCACCTTTTTTCAATGTCTTTACTAATTGTTCTTCATTTTTAACAACTGTTCCTGGAAACTCAGTTTCATAGTCGATCGTTAGCCCTGGCTTATTAGCATACTTATTTAAGTCTGGTACATATGCAATAACCGGCTTATTGAAAGCCATCCAATCGATCGTTATTGCTGAATAATCTGAGATTAGCAGATCCGTTACACAAAATAGCGAAGAAATTAACTCATCTTTCACAAATAAAACATTAGGATCATCCGTATATTTTGAATGTGAAATTAAAGGATGAGCTTTATATATAATTATACGTGTGGTGCTAGTTTGTAACATTT
>NZ_AZFI01000175.1 GCF_001435755.1 Ligilactobacillus acidipiscis DSM 15836
GCCACGCCATTACTGCAGAACGAATTTTCACCAGTTTGGCTCTGGCAGCCCAAAGGCACAAAAATTCACGGGTGATCCTACAGTTCATATTAGACATGGGGTCAAAGACTACGAAAAATAAGCAAATTTTGTAAAGTGCTGTGATATAATTGAAACTAACATAATTATTTTGTATAGGGGTTTTAATGCGTCTTACGCACTTTTTTAAAACACAAAGTTATATGGTTGCAAAATCTCGTTTTAGGGGGTTAAAGATTTGAAAAAGAGAAAAGAAAGAATTGAGCAGGAAAAAGCTCTTCAATTTACGGAAAATTTTAAATCAGTCAAGAAGGCTACTACATATATCGGGACAACTGTCATAATGGGGACAGCTGGTATTGGTTTGAGCCGCACTAAGGCACTGGCTGATTCAACTGTGCAAGTTGCAAACGGTCAAGCTAATAACAACAATAATGATTCAGCAGAAGCAGTGAACAACAATAATTCCGGGCAACCGGCTACTAACACCCAGGCGGCCAGTTCGTCTACTGCTAATAACAATACAAGTCAAACACAATCACAACAATCACAGTCTGTTGCCAGTCAAGCCAGCGCTGCTCAGCCGCAAAGCAACAGCAGCCAGCAGCAAGATCAGACTGTTGCTTCACAGGACACGGCTGCGGCTTCAGAAAACAGCAATAGCCTTTTACGCAGTTCTGTAACTGTCTACAGCAGCCCGCAAATGTTTATTGATAAAATCGCGCCGTCAGCAATGCAAGTTGCGCGTCAGCGTGGTTTATACGCCTCGATGATGATCGCGCAAGCTGCTTTAGAAAGCGGCTGGGGCAGCAGTACGCTGTCAACCAGTGCTTATAATCTATTTGGTGTTAAGTGGAATGGTTATGGTGTTTTTGTTCAAATGAATACAAATGAATATTATAGCGGGTCTAATCATACAGTTTCGGCTAAATTCCAGAAATATAATAGTTACACTGAAAGTTTGAATAATTATGCTAACTTGATTGTGGGGCATTTTCCTAATTCGACTGTTGGTAAGACCGCAAGTGTTGAGCAAGCTGCAGATAATTTAGCTCACGGTGTCTACGGCACATACGCCACTTCGCCGACTTACGCTGCTACTTTGAAGAATATCATCAATAATTATAATTTGAAAAAATATGATAGCCAGACCGGTTCGACTGGTAATACTTCAACGACGTTGCCTAACGCCAATTCGGGTCAAAATAATCAGCCAAGCAACACAAGCACGACTCCAACAGCTAACGGGCAATACTCCGTTAAATCAGGGGATACATTATACCATATTGCAACGACTCATGGGATGACGGTCGCTAGTTTAAAATCACTGAATAATTTGACGAGCAACAATATCTATGTCGGCCAAAAATTGAAACTGACTGGTTCAACTGCAAGCAATAATGGTTCTGCAAATTCACAGCCTTCAAAACCAACGAATTCGCAGCCTAATCAGCCAACTCAGTCAAAACCGGCAGATTCGAATTCGCAAACCTACAAGGTTCAAAAGAAGGATAGTTTGTGGTCGATCGCTCAGAAGTATCAAACGACGGTCGCTAATTTACGGGCTTGGAACAATCTTAAATCGGATATAATTTATGTTGACCAGACACTTAAGGTAAGTGCTTCTGGGGCGAATAAACAACCAGGTAAACAAACCAGTGGAACTTCACAAAAGCCAGCCGCTGACAATTCCAAGCAGCAACAGCAAGCAGACTATACCGTAAAGGCACATGACTCGTTGTGGTCGATCGCGCATTCGCATGGTTTGAACGTGGCGCAGCTCAAATCCATCAATAAGTTAAGTTCTGATTTGATCTATGTCGGTCAAAAGCTGACTTTGAAATCACAGTCTAAACCAGGAACTTCGCAGACATCACAGCCTAATAAAGACCAAAAGCAGTCCGGTCAAAGCAACACAGCAGGTGCTTATACCGTTAAGTCGGGGGATTCTTTATGGGCAATCGCGCAAAAACATAATATGACGGTTTCTGCTTTAAAATCGTTAAACAAATTAACGAGTGATTTGATCAGTGTCGGTCAAAAACTGCAGGTCAAGGGCAGTCAAGTTCAGACTGGGCAAAATAATAACCAGAGTTCTAAGACGACCACTGCCAACAAACAAACTAATGGAACTTATGTGGTCAAGAAAAATGATAGTTTGTGGTCGATCGCGAATGCACATAATACCACGATCGCAAAACTGCGTCAGTTGAATCATTTGACAGGCAGCGTCATTTATATTGGCCAAACCTTGAAAGTCCAGGGGCGCGCCTCGATCAATAAAACTACTTCAAAACCGGCTTCAGCTGCGCAAAAAAGTTCGTATGTTGTTCAGGCTCATGATTCTTTATGGAGGATCGCTACTAGAAATAAAATGACGGTCAACCAGCTGAAGTCATTGAACCACCTGGTTTCCGATACTATCTATGTCGGTCAGACTTTAAAATTAAAATAATTCAAATTGATTCAGCTATTGCATTCAAAAATGCGATTTGCTATAGTAATAGTTAATATTAACGTTGAGAAGGATCAGTAGGACTGAGCAGTGATACAGAGAGTATGCGGGCGGTGTGAGCATAACACTTATCAGTTTGAACTCACCTTTGAGTTTCTTGTTGAACAGAGTAAACAAGAACGGTATTTCCCGTTATGAAATTGAGTGTCGGCATTTTGCCGAAATTTAGGTGGTACCGCGAGTAATTCGTCCTATACATTTCCTCTTTTGGGGGAGTATGTATAGGATTTTTTTATTTTGACAAATAGGAAAGGAAGTCTTTGATCAATGGCTTACGATCATAAACAAATTGAAAAAAAATGGCAGAAATATTGGAAAGAACACCAGACCTTCAAAACAACTGAAGATCCTGCTAAGAAAAATTATTATGCACTGGATATGTTTCCTTATCCATCTGGACAAGGCTTGCACGTTGGACATCCAGAAGGTTATACGGCAACGGATATCATTGCACGCATGAAACGGATGCAAGGTTACAATGTTTTGCATCCAATGGGTTGGGATGCCTTTGGGTTGCCTGCAGAACAGTATGCTTTGAATACTGGTCATTCCCCACGTGAATTTACTCGAACTAATGTGGATAATTTCCGCCGTCAGATCAAGTCGCTTGGTCTTTCATATGATTGGAACCGTGAGATCAATACCACAGATCCTAGTTATTACAAATGGACGCAATGGATCTTTGAACAATTGTATAAAAAAGGTTTGGCCTATGAAGCTGAAGTTCCCGTTAACTGGAGTCCAGATCTCGGGACAGTCGTCGCTAATGAAGAAGTGATCGATGGCAAGACGGAACGCGGCGGTTTTCCTGTTATTCATAAACCAATGCGCCAGTGGGTCTTAAAGATCACAGCCTATGCCGACCGTTTGATCGATGATCTTGATGACTTGGATTGGCCTGAGGCAATTAAGGAACAACAGCGTAATTGGATCGGTCGTTCAGTTGGTGCGTCAATTCGCTTTAAAGTGGCTGATCATGATGATGAGATCGAAGTTTTCACCACTCGCCCAGATACGATTTTTGGTGCCAGCTGTATGATTTTGGCACCAGAGCATGAGCTGGTCAAAAAGTTAACGACCCCTGAACAAAAAGAAGCAGTTGAAAAATATGTGGCCGAAGTTTCACATAAATCCGACTTGGAACGGACTGATCTGGCTAAGAACAAGACGGGTGTCTTTACTGGGAGTTATGTGATCAATCCGGCGAACGGCGAGAAAGTCCAAATTTGGATCGCCGATTATGTTTTGGCTTCATACGGAACTGGTGCGATCATGGTCGTTCCGGCTCATGATGAACGTGACTATGAGTTTGCGCAGAAGTTTGACCTGCCGATCACACCAGTCATCGAAGGC
>NZ_AZFI01000176.1 GCF_001435755.1 Ligilactobacillus acidipiscis DSM 15836
TTTATTGATTTTATCCAAACAATTAGATTGAGTACTCCCACACAATTTTGCTATAATAAAGACGAATCAACAAGATGATTATTTCATCTTAAATATAATGATTCTCAGGGAGGGATCAAAATGTTAAGACTAGTTGGTCTACTTCTTTTCCTTTTAATTGTTTTGGCTCTGGCCTCGAATGTCACCGATGACTTATACGGTTATTCGAAATCCAAGCGCAAAAACAATTTGTCTTTTTCAGATTGGCGCAAAGAAAACATCTACAACGACATTTTCTTGCCAAAAAAATAATTTTCTGTCACGCAAAATATTTAAGGAGAGAATGACATATGGATAATCCTCGAAGTATTAAGGAATGACTGGTGCGCTTGTTAATTACAAACGAACTAGTCATTCCTTTTTTTGCCTATTTTCCGATCGGGACTACCACGGGACTATGCGCAATTGGGTCTTCAACGATTACTGAGTTTAATCCAAAAACTTCTTTAATCAAATCTTTTTTTACCACTTTTCCGGGATCCCCCTCCTCGATCAACATGCCGTCTTTCAAGGCAAAAAGTCGGTCAGCATAACGAGCAGCCAAGTTGATATCGTGCAAGATAACAACAATAGTCTTACCGAAACGTTTATTTAAATCGGACAGCAGATCCAAAATTTCAACTTGATAAGTCATGTCTAAAAATGTTGTCGGTTCATCTAAAAAGATAATATCCGTTTGTTGTGCTAATGCAAGAGCAATCCAAACTCGTTGCTTTTGACCACCAGACAACCCACTAACATCTCTCTTTGCTAAATCTGTAATGCCAACCATTTCCATTGCTTCTAAAACCGCGTCTTCATCTTGCTTATTGAATCTGCTAAAAACAAAATGATGAGGAAAACGACCTTGACTGACAAGATCGATCACTTTTAAGCCCACAGGCGCACTAGACTGTTGCGGCAGTACTGCAAGGATCTGCGCCACTTGTTTAGCTGAATACTTTTTCAACTGCTTGCCATCCAACCTGACTTGCCCTGAAGTCGGGATAAGAAATCCGGCCAAAACTCTCAGTAAAGTCGACTTTCCACAACCGTTAGAACCGATCAAAACACTAATTTTCCCAGCTGGTATACGTAAGGAAACATTATTTAGTATATTTCTTTCTGAATAACCGGCATTAATATTTTCACAGTAAAATTCATGCTTACTCATCATATCCACCCCGTTTACTAATTACCATCAATTGCCAAATTAGATAAGGCGCACCTATCAGTCCAGTTACAACACCAACTGGAAAACGGTACGGAAAAGGAAGTTGGGCTAGCATTACACTATCCAAGCTACCGTTCAACCAACGTAACGTTTCAGGCAGATCTCTTTGGTCACCAGTCACTGTCAGATACGAAATTATTGCGTTATAAAAGGCTTGTAATCCGATACCAACTACAATGATCCGTGTAGCAGCCACCCTTTTATGCCCAGATAAACCAAATAAAATAATGACGGTCAATAATCCTGCGCATACTGCCGCAAGTGAGCGTGTCATCTGACCAGTATGAAAAACAAGAATGCAGATCACCACAGCACAACTTGAACCAGAACTGATCCCCAAAATATCAGGATTAGCCAACGGGTTCCGTAACATAGTTTGAAAAATATACCCAGCTATCCCAAAAGAAAAGCCAGCTAAAACTGCAGCAATCATCCTAGGTAATCTTAAGGTTAAAATGGTAAAAGAAGCGCCAGGAACAAACCTACCCAAAATAACTTGGCTAACCTCTGAAATTGAATATATCGTTCTCCCATATAAAAGCGAGAAAACTATTAGCCCCAGCAACACTACACCTAATATACCCACTGAAAGAAAACGACGGATCTTACGACGTTGTGACCCAACAAACTTCTTTGAACTAGAATTATTTTCATCTATCATTGGGCTTGCACCTTCATTCTTCTTGCTAAGTAGACCAACAAAGGAGCGCCTACTAACGCTGTTATGATTCCAACACTAATTTCATTAGAATCACTGACTAACCGGCCGATTACATCAGCGATCGTTAAAAATAACGCTCCAGTCAGAGAAGATAAAGGAATTACTTTTCTTAAATCAGATCCAACGATCAATTTCGTCATATGTGTAGATAACAAACCAATAAAAGCAATCGGTCCGGCTAAAGCAGTTGCAGTTGCACATAAGATAATACCGGCTATACAAGCACAAACGTTAATCAACACGGCATTGACTCCTAAGTTTCTTGCAAGTTCATCACCAAGCATCAACGCATTCAATCCAGGTGCACAACACATCGCCAATATAAAACCTGCAATAAATATTGGAACAAAGATCATTGTTCCCTGACTTGTTGCCGAACCTAAACTTCCGACTTGCCAAAAACGAAATTGGTCCAGGGAATCTTGCTTAACTAAAATCACAGTCGTAACTAAAGAAGAAAACATAATACTGACCGCTGTACCAGAAAGGATCAGCGTTAACGGATCAACTTTACGTTCCAAAAAAACGATTCCAAAAACAATAGTTACAGCTGCTAAGGCTCCGATAAAAGCTAGTCCAATATATTGCCAGGCTGAGCTGATTTTAAAAAATGCCAGACCGCAAACCACAAAGAAAGAGGCTCCTGTATTAATTCCTAAGATGCTTGGGTCAGCCAAGGGGTTACGAGTGACCCCCTGCATTAAAGCTCCAGAGATACCTAAAGCTGCCCCACATAAAATTGCAAAAAAAGTCCGGATTATCCTTTTCTGAACAATGCTTTCCACAAGAGGGTCGCTTACTTTCTGCATAAGCAAAATAGAAGAAACATCGTGTGCAGAAATATCTTTAACACCACAGAAAACTGAAGCAAAACCTGCAAAAATCAATAACACAAACAAAGATGAGATCAGCTTCCATTTAATGCGACTATGCGATTTCACGTGATCAACTGCTGTCATTGAACTTTGCCGGCTGCCTTTCCTAATAATCTAAGATACTCATCTAAGGTATAACTGATCGATAATGGCGTTGGCGTTCCAGCAGCAACAATAGGTGAATCACTACCAATAAAAGCAACTGAGCCCCGTTTAATAGCTGGGACCTGACCTAAAACTGGATCATTTTTTAAAGTCTGATATAACTTTTTATCTCCATAGCCAACGATAATATCTGTATCATTTAAAACAGATTCTTTTTCGGAACTGAAATCTTTTGAATAACTATTTTTACTCTTTATTTCCCGGGTTATATTCTCGGGATAATTTAAGCCAAATTCTTTTAACAAGGCCGGTCGCGGGTCTGCAGAGGTGTAAATCTGGAGCTTAGAAAGATCCTTGGCTGAAAAATTGACCCATGTGACTGTATTTCCTTTTAACTGGGGATACTTTTTGACTCTGGTATTTATTTTTTGCTCTGTTTGTTTGATCAGTTTGTCTCCCTGTTTTTCCATCCCCATTCCCTTAGAATCAAGATGAATTTGTTCTTTCCATGAAGTTGTCCATGCTGACTTGGGATAAGCTACCACTGGTGCGATCTTTGATAATGTTTTATATTCCTCTTTAGTAATTCCTGAGTAGGCAGCTAAGATAACATCTGGTTTAGAATCAGCAATAGCTTCAAAATCAAGTCCATCTGTGTCTTTGTAAACATTCGGATTTTTTTCATCAAGCTGATCCAATTTCTTCTTAGTCCATGGTAAAAGTCCGCTATTGTCTTTAACACCAAAATTGGCTGCTGAGAATCCAACTGGCACAACACCTAATGCCAAAGAAACGTCTTGGTTCCCCCACTGAATCGTTGCAATTCTCTTAGGTTTCTGTTTAATAACTGTAGTACCAAATTTATTCTTTATTTTCAGTGCCTGATTTACAATCCAAGTGCAACACAAGT
>NZ_AZFI01000177.1 GCF_001435755.1 Ligilactobacillus acidipiscis DSM 15836
CTGCAACGAAAAGTATGAATAATTCAGGAGTCATCTATTTTTTTAAAATTTGATCCCAACTTCCCATTTGATCAATAAACTTTTTAGCTTTAACATAGACCCCAACTTGGTCATTATACAAAGTATCGATAGTGTGGCGTAAGTGCTGTTTAGTCACATCCTTAACCTTGATCGAATGCAGTTGTTTAAGATCGATAACAGAAAAAAGTCTCAAATAATAAATTGTCCGTTGGTCTAAATGCAAGCGATGAAGATCTAGATACCAGTGCTGTTGGCATAAAAGTCCGCCATATGTCTCGGAAAAATCAAACGGACCGGAAGAATTACCACAGATCACACAGCTTTCCAAGAATGGTTTCACTCCAAACTGCTCTAAAAGTTGGATCTCTATGATATTGGCGACAATAGCTGCATCAAATCTTTGATCGATCAAATTAATTGCAGTAGCAATATTATCGAACCAAACTCCGGGCAAAGGTTCATCGTTTCCAAAGGCAGCCCCAACGAGTCCTAGAATATACGAAGCATATGCATTCAGTTCGATGTCAGAGTATATCTGCTGGTATTGTTCCAACTCCCTAGTTCCATTAATAAATGAAAGTCCGTGGTCGTTAACATTCCCAAAATATGTTCCATGAGAAAAAGGTAGGATCGCTGACGCTAATTTGAATCCTTTCTTTCGGGCACCTCTGACAAAAAAAGTTTTGATCCCAAATTTATCTGTCAAGATTTTAACTAACATATCTCGTTCTTTATAATCATTACGTGAAATGACGATCCCATGAAAGTCCACTACTTGATGTGATGCCAACTTAACACTTCCCTTCACCAACCAAAACCTTTTAATATTATAAAAAAACAGACCTAGACCAACATGCGCTAGATCTGTTCAAACTTTTAATAGTCATCTTGTTTATAACCCAAAGATTGAAGATCAGTTTTACGGTCTTTCCAATTCTCTTGGACTTTGACCCATAATTCTAGGTATACTTTATCACCCAAAAGAGTTTCAATATCCTTCCGAGCTAAAGTGCCGATCCTTTTCAGCATTTTACCACCCTTACCAATAATGATGCCCTTTTGACTGTTCCGTTCAACTATAATTGAAGCAGAAACTTGAATTTTTTGTTCGTTTTCCCGCTTTACACGTTCTGTGACAACGGCAACAGAATGCGGTATCTCTTCGCGTGTCAACTGATTGACCTTTTCACGGATCAACTCGGAAATAATAAAGCGTTCCGGATGATCGGTAACTTCGTCTTCCGGATAAAACTGGGGTCCCTCTGGTAGATCAGTTACTAAATTATCAACTAACTCAAAAACATTATTTCCTTTCAAAGCAGAGATCGGATAAACTTCTTGGAAATCTAAAGCATGTCTATAATCGTCAACTATTGGCAAGATATCATTAGGGTGGATCTGATCTATTTTATTGATCACTAGATAAATTGGTTTTTTAACGTTTTGGAGACGTTTGATAATAAAGTCGTCGCCCTTACCTCGTTTTTGAGTCGCATTCACCATAAATAAAACCGCGTCGACTTCATTTAGTGTCGAAAGTGCAGAATCGACCATAAAATCTCCCAATTTACTTTGTGGTTTGTGGATCCCTGGAGTATCAATAAAAATAATTTGCGAATCATCTGTAGTATAGATCCCCTGGATCTTATTACGCGTAGTTTGCGGCTTATCGCTCATAATAGCGATCTTTTGTCCGATCACGTAGTTGAGAAAAGTTGATTTACCAACATTTGGTCGGCCAATAATGGCTACAAAACCAGAATGAAAAGTCTTTGTCATTATATTTTCCTTTCTTTATCAAAAGAAACTTAGTCAAATTTAAAATTAAAAAAATAAGTGCCAGATTTTTGGAAGTAAGATCATTGCTGCCGTAAAAATTGCATAAAAAGAAGAAAGCAAAACGGCCGCAGCTGCAATGTCTTTTGCTTTTTTGGCAGGTAATTGATGTTTTGTTCCACAGACTAAGTCCACAATATTTTCAATCACGGTGTTCCATGCTTCATTGGCTAAAACCAAGAATACAGCCAATAATAGGCTACGCCACTCGTTATTAGTTACATGCAAAAGAAAGCCGGCAATGACAACCAACAACCCGGCCCAACAGTCGAAGCGAAAATTTCTTTCATCTTTATAAACTGTTCGTATCCCGTCTGTTGCGTGTTTTAAGGCTTGGATGAAACTATGATTTTTCCATTTAGTAGTGAATTTTCTTTTATCTTTTAAGGCCATAGGCATCTAAAATCTTTCTTTGTAAATCAAACATTTCTTTTTCATCATCCGGCTGCATATGGTCATAACCGTTTAAATGCAGAAAACCATGGACAACCAAAAAACCTAATTCTCTTTTTTCAGAATGACCTAGATATTCAGCCTGCTCCCTAACTTTGTCGAGCGAAACGAAAATGTCGCCAATATTTTTAGGAATATCAACGTCAAGATCATCGGCAAAAATAATCGGTTCTTCCTCACCATCGTCTTCTTCGATTGCAAAACTGATCACATCTGTAGCCTTATCAACACCGCGATATTTTTTATTGATCGCATGAATCTTATCATTATCAACGATAGTCACGGACATTTCTGTGTTAGCAGGTAAGTTAATATAGTTGCCTGCATAATTTAATAATTCATCGACCATAGTCAACCATTCTTGTGACACTTCTTTTGTTTCATCAAAAATCTCTAGATCCATATATTTAATAATCCTCTTTTTCTGTATAGTTATTACGGCAATTTATTGTCAACTTCATCATAAGCGGCAATGATTTCTGAAACCACAGGATGACGAACAACCTCGTTACCGGAAAACTGAATAAACTTAATATGCGGTAGACTTTGTAAAATTTTGCTGGCATCGATCAGGCCACTTTGCTGATGACCTTTTGGCAGATCAATCTGACTGACATCACCATTTACAACCATCTTCGAACCAAAACCCAAGCGTGTTAGAAACATTTTCATTTGAGCACGTGTCGAGTTTTGCGCTTCATCAAGGATCACGAAAGCATTATCCAAGGTCCGACCACGCATATATGCTAAAGGTGCGATCTCAATGACTCCACGTTCGATCAATCTTTCGGTATGCTCAGAACCCAAAATGGCGTACAAAGCATCATAGATCGGACGCAAATAAGGATCAACTTTTTCTTTGAGGTCTCCTGGTAAAAAGCCCAGGGATTCTCCTGCTTCAACGGCAGGCCTAGTCAAAATCAATCTTTCAACTTCTTTTTTCTTAAGGGCGGCAACTGCCATGACAACTGCAAGAAATGTCTTACCAGTTCCGGCTGGGCCGATACCAAAAACAAGATCATTGTTTCTGATAGCTTGAACATATTTACGTTGACCAAAGTTTTTCACCCGCACAGGACGGCCATTATTGTCCTTGATCAACGTTTCTTTATAAAGGTCCTGAAAGTAGGTCAAGGTCCCATTTTGCGCCATCTTTATCGCCGAAAGAACATCACTTTCAGAAATGCCGATCCCTTGTTCAACTAATTTTGTTAGTTTTCTGATAATTTCAGTCGCTTGGCCAGCAGTTTCTTGATCTCCTTTAACTTTCACCACATCTCCGAAAGGTCTAATATCTACATTAAGACCCTCTTCAATCAATTTCAGATAGCTATCATTCACACCAAATAAAACTGCCTGTATTTCTGGCTTGCCGACTCGCAGTTCTTTTTCAATTATTTGTTCCTCTGACAATTGAACGTCTCCTTTAAAAGCATAACTAAATATTACTTTAAATATAGCTTATACACTATTTTATTACAAGTACAGCATGCTGAAAACGAATTTTTACTAACAAAAAAGGTTCTATAATATTTGGTACTGA
>NZ_AZFI01000178.1 GCF_001435755.1 Ligilactobacillus acidipiscis DSM 15836
CTCAGCTTCAAACCGCATTGTTCCACCTTGTAAAAAAGCAATTGTTTTATCACGAAATTGAATCAGTTATAATAGTTGTAAATAGTAATTGAATGTTTGAAAGGAGAGCGCTGATGCAAGAAGAAAATCGCGAGACAAAGGTTAATATCGTTAACCTGATCTGGAGTTTTGACCGGCAAAAAGGTCAGGTGAATTTGCTACTCGTTAAACGAGCGCAAGAACCTGCCAAAAATATGTGGTCGTTGCCTGAAACATTTTTAGGTGAAAATGAAAGTGCTGACCAAGGAGCTTTACGTCTTGTACACGATAAGATCGGCCTGAAATTAGCGGCTTTTCATACTGAACAGTTGGAGACTTTTACTGAACCTCAGCGTTTAAGTGACGGTCAACGTGTCTTATCCTTGGCATATATGACATTCTTGCCAGAAATGCCCCCACTAGATCCTGGTTATGGAGCAATAGATGCCAAGTGGTTTGCTCTAACAGTCAAAAATCATAAATATTGCTTTTGCAATGGCAGTGAACAGTATCGTGTTGCTCAGACTGAATTTCAAGAAGAGTATTATCATAATTTGACGGACTACGGCAAAACTGCCAGTGGTCAACTTGCTTTTGACCACGATTGGATCATCAAAGTGGCCTGCCAGCGGATCAAAAATAAACTAAATTATCAGCCTAATATTTTATTGATCTTAGGTGACAATTTTACCTTGAGAGAAGCTCGCAGTGTGTATGCTCCATTTTTGAAAACTAAATTAGAGCGTATTGACAACTCTAACTTCAAAAAAACTCATGGTAAGTTGTTTGAGGAAATAGGGACCGCAACAACCAAAAAACGCGGCCGTCCGGCTAATTTGTATTGTCTGAAATAGGCAGTTGCTTGTTTGGGTTGCAATTAAACCATAAGAAGTGTACTCTTGACAAGATAGGTTTGAAGCAAGGCTTTTTTATATTTTATTAAAAGTAATAAGTACTTTTAATTGTTCTAGGAGGAACGAGCAATGATCGAGCAAGGAAACATGGCACTATTGACTGATTTATATGAATATACAATGGCAAATGGTTTTTACCAAGATATGAAGGAACAACGAGGGTCTTTTGACATGTTCTTTCGTAAATTGCCGGATAATGGACGCTTTGTCGTTTTAGCCGGTGTTGAAACTGCACTGAAAGAAATGCAAAATTTCCATTTTGAACAGGAAGATCTTGACTACTTAAAGGGCTTGGGATTATTTTCGCAGGAATTTTTAAATTATCTGCGTGATTTTAAATTTAAATGTAAGGTTTACTCAGTGCCTGAAGGAACGCCAGTCTTTCCGCGCGAACCAGTTGTCACAGTCGAAGGACCATTATTGCAAGCTCAATTATTTGAAACCTTGCTGTTGAATGTGATCAACCATCAAACGTTGATCGCTACTAAGGCACGGAGGATCGTAGCAGCCTCTAAAGGTCGCGCCGTCATGGAATTTGGTGCTCGGCGGGCACAAGGCCCAGCAAGTGCCGTTTATGGTGCTCGGGCTGCAGTGATCGGCGGATGTACCAGTACTTCCAACCTGCTGGCCGGACAAAAGTTTGGGATCCCAGTTGCAGGAACGATGGCTCACAGTTGGATCGAAGCATTTGATAATGAGCTGGCAGCTTTTGAGGCTTGGGCGAAGATCTACCCGCAAAATTGTTCATTGTTAGTCGATACCTATGATGTTTTGGAATCTGGTGTGCCCCACGCAATCAAAGTATTTGATCAATTAGCAACTAAAGGCTATCAGAAATTCGGGATCCGGATCGACTCCGGTGATATTACTCAATTGTCAACCCAAGCCCGTAAAATGTTAGACAATGCTGGGTATCCTAAAGCAACGATCACGGCTTCCAATGCTTTGGATGAACATATTATCCAATCTTTGGTCAGTGAAGGCGCTGCAATCGATAATTTTGGTGTAGGTGAAAACTTGATCACGAGTGCCAGCTCTCCTGTTTTAAGCGGCGTTTACAAATTAGGGGCTGTTCAAAAAGATGATGGTATTTGGTATCCTAAAGTTAAGGTCAGTGCCAGCTTAGGTAAATTAACGCTTCCTGGTCGTAAACAGATTTATCGTTTGTATGATCCGCGGACAGGCTCTCCATTTGCCGACCTTGTTTCGCTGCGGGATGAAAAGATTGCAGAAAATATTACTGAAATGAAAGTTTTAAGCGCTGATCCAGAAGCGACTAAGAGGTATCGGACCTTGAGAAACATTCAGGCCGTTGAATTGCAAAAAGAAGCCTTGAATGAACAAGGTCAGTTACTGACAGGCGACCCAAGTGTATTTGAAATTCAGAAATATAGTAAAAAGAAGTTGGCAGAGTTGCCGGCATCTAAAAAACGTTTGTTATATCCAGATGAATATCCTGTTTTTATTACAAAAGACTTGTACGAGCAACAACAAGAGTTGATCGAAGATAATAGGATAGAATAAAGGAAAACGTGACCCATCAGTCTAAGACAGGAGGCTGGTGGGTCATTTGAGTCTGGATGGAAAAAATATTCCGGTTTTGAACCTTAAAATAAGTTAGAATAAGGGAAAAGACTCAGGAAAGGAGAATTACCTATGGCTATCAAAATGATCACGACAGATATTGACGGAACTTTGCTGAATAACAATAAACAGATCACAACACATACTAAGGAGATCTTACAAGCAGCAAGACGGCAAGGTGTGTACATAGTATTATGCAGTGGACGGCCGTTGGTGGGTGTTGAGCAATATTTGGCAGAGTTGGGCTTAGATAGTGCGGATGACTACGTTATTACCTTTAACGGTGCTCAAGTTCAACGATCAACTTGTTCTGGACCATTGATCTCAAATTTATTAACTGGTAAAGACTTTCAGGTCTTAGATAAACTAGCTCATGATTTAGGTGTGAGAGGACAAGCAGTGACTCCCGATGGGAATATCTATGTCACAACACCTGATGTTAGCCCAGTATCAGTAATGGATTCGTATTTCACTAAGATGCCGCTGCATGTCAGGCCCAATGCAACATCTGCAGGAATCTCCTGCCTTGCCAAATATATGTGGGCGGATGCACCGCAGATTTTGACTGAAGCGTTAGTGAGTTTGCCAGAGAAAATCAGAGATAAATATTATAGTGTTCATAGTGAAGAGTGGTTCTTTGAATTTATGCATCCTTTGGCCTCGAAGGGGCAAGCAATGGTGGAATTAGCAGCCAAATTAAAAATTAAACCCAGCGAGATAATGGCGGCTGGAGACCAGAATAATGACTTGACGATGATCTCAGCAGCTGGATTAGGGGTCGCAATGGGGAATGCTAATCCACTAGTCAAAAAAGAAGCCCAGGTAGTCACTACAGATAATGAACACGATGGCCTGGCAGTCGCGGTTGAAAAATATGCTTTACAATGACTTCCTGACTGATAAAGCTTATTTTGGACTTATTTTCCTAAAATGAGCTATGATAAAATTAATAGAAATTAGCTAAGCTGGTTTTAAGGGAGCGAAAAAAATGTCAGAGCGTGAGGAGGTGCGGGTCCGGACACATAACATATTAGTTATCTGGACCAAACTTATGGAGATAACTGGGCACAAGATCCAGCGATTGCAAATGATCCCAAATTACAAGAGCATTTGCAATGGATCAAAACTTGTAGATAGAAAGCAAACAGTGTGTTGGAGACTGTTTGTTTTTTTATAACAAGGTGTAGTGAACCGGGTAAAAGTTGAGCACTATCAGACTTTGACAATAAGTCGTGTTTTGCGGCTTGTTGGCGAAGTTGGATAGGCACAGACTTTTGGTTCACG
>NZ_AZFI01000179.1 GCF_001435755.1 Ligilactobacillus acidipiscis DSM 15836
TTCATCAGTACCACTTGATAAAGAACCACAATTTTTCTCAGGCCCCATTCCTATTTTATTCGCTTTTATCTTCTTCTAAGCGTGCTCCATCCCAGATACCCGTTGAATCCAACTGTTCTTTGGCCTCAGAGCCGGTCTGACCAGCTGTGAACACAAAGCCGCTCGTTGATTGCGGCAACATCGATGCTGGATAACGGAAGAAGTTATAAAACCAGTTTTCCTTTAAGATCCATTGCGTCTTGACGGCATTGAAGTCTTTTTCCTGCAGAAAACCAATAGCACCTTTTTGGACTACCTTAGGCAAAACGATCGGCATATTTGCTGCTGCCCGCAACTGCTCTTCTTCCAAAGACACGTTGCTGATGTACTGATAAATATCCCCAGCTTCATGAATTGCAGGCACGATCCGTTTGACATAAATCGCTCCTGCTTGCGTAACAAAGAAACCAACTTCGATCACACCAACATAATTCAGGTTATCGCCGATCAATGTGGCGATATTCTTTGCTTCATCCCAAATCGGTTTGTCGACTTCTGCCGGTACGACAACTTGAATCAATCGATGTTCTTTATAATAGGTCTCTAACGGCGCCATATATGTTAACGTTCCATTTTGATCACGAACTAAGACCACCGAGATCTCCTGTTGATATGGGATCCACGATTCAAGAATAAACGTACCCTGTTCGACTAGTTCTGCACATTTGGCAATATCTGACTGTTTGCGTAAAACAAACTGTGAGGTGCGCATCAAGCCCTTTTGAATCGGTTTTAACACGCAAGGAAATCCGATCGAAGAAATCGCCTGATAAATATCATCCAAGCTAACGATCGTTGCGTACGGAGCAATATTGACATTTAATTGTTCAAAAAATGCTCGTTCCAACAAACGATCCTGCATCAACTCAAGAGCCTCGCTGCCCTGAGGAACACTGGTGAATTTTTGGATATATTTAATAGACTCCGAACTGACCTGTTCGGACTCGTAAACTACCAGGTCGCATCGTTCAGCAAATCTCTGCAACTGTAATTGGTCGTTGCCTCTACCCACGATCGGCAAATCTGCTTCTCGTAAGGTCGGACTTTCAGCGTTAGAACCATAGGCCGCTGTTTTAAAACCCATTTGCTTAGCTTTACGAACTAAGGAGATCCCGTTCGGACTGCTGCCGATCACACCGATCGTACTATTAGGAAATATGACTTTCTCTGCCACTTTAAATTCACTACTTTCCTTGACTTCAAATATTACTTTTCAAATAAAATCATAACATAGTTTTACTTGTATAACCTGTGATAACTACTCTTTTTAGTAAAAAATATAATCTTTTTAAATTAACCTAAAAAAAGCTGCTCACATCTTATGAAAGCAGCTTACCTAACGGCTCTTAAACCACACATTAATCACCAACGAAATTAACTTTTCCATCTTCAAAAGAAGAGATCCGAGCTAATGATTCCAAGCGAACACCTTGGTCGCGCAAGAGCTTACCACCAGTTTGGAAAGCTTTTTCGATAACGATCCCAACGCCTTCAACATATGCATCTGCTTGCTTGCAGATCTCCAACAATCCTGAAACGGCTTGACCATTTGCTAGGAAATCATCAATGATCAAGACATTGTCTGTCTGGACTAAAAACTTCTGGTCAACTGAAATTTTATTGGTAACTTTTTTAGTATAAGAATACACATCAGCGGTAAAAAGTGAAGTATTCATAGTGGAACTCTTAGTCTTACGAGCAAACAAAACCGGCACATGCAAGGCCAAGCCGGTCATGATTGCAGGAGCGATCCCGGAAGATTCGACCGTCAAGATGCGCGTAATATTGTTATCCCGAAATAAATGGGCAAATTCCTGTCCGATCGTATTCATCAATTCCGGGTCGATCTGGTGGTTCAAAAATGAATTGACCTTTAGCACATTGCCTGGCAAAACTAAGCCGTCTTCTCTAATGCGTTCCTCTAATAATTTCACTGAAATTTTCCTCCTATAAGCCTAACCTATCCCTTGTAACTGCACTATCACAGCCTATATTACTATTCAAGAATAGCACATCAAAAGACAACCGACAATATCCACCAGCAAAAGTTTGCCATTCACATGTCTTTCTTACAGATCATATTGATCTAAATGATATTCCTTGATCAAGTCGATCAATTTTTGTGCGTAGTCTGGGTCAGTTGCGTAACCCTTAGACTGTAAAGCCCGCGCGGCTTCCTGATAATTCTCAGCATTTATGACGGCTTGATAATGGCCCGAATCCCAGCCAGTCCCACTGACAAATAATTGAGTATGAGCACTGATCGATTCATCGTAATTATTATAAGCTGCAAACCGTGCCTTAACAGTGATCCACTGGCCATTAACATATTCTTTTGTTGTCAGTAACGGGCTATTAGGATCTGAACTTTTGATCCCAAATAAATTATGATACTTCTGCGATAATTCACTTGTACCCCAATCTGATTCTAAACTAGCCTGCGCCAAAGTGATACTTGCAAAAACATGATACTGCCGCTGCTGTTTTTGGGCGCTTGGGACCAGTTGTTTAATAAAAGCCTGTCTGCTCTTAGTCTGTGATGTCTGTTCGACCTTGGGTGTTTCTTGAGCATGATGATCGAGCCATTTGATCATTTGCACCGAAACTAATGTTATCAAAAGGATTGCCAAGATCAGGTCCGGCCACCTAAATGCAACCTTTTTTGACTTACGCTTGGCAGCTGGGCGGCGCTTTTTTATTTGCCTTGTTTTTTTAGTACTCCGTTTTTTTTTTGTGCCAATCAACTCATCCTTTTCGTACTCGACCCATTAACGGTTTAGCGATCAATGGTGCAACGATCGCAGCGATTATCGCTTCAGGGATCCCATTTGTAGCAATGACTCCCAGCAAATATGGCATCATTGCTTTCGTATCAATTTGATAAAGTGCCTGAGAATGTCCATTATAGAAGAGATAGATCTGCCCTAACACCAAAAATGTGTTAGTCAACGAACCTAATAAGCCGGCTATTCCGAGTGCTAAATACTGCTGCCTCATTTTGTGCGTCAACCAGCGGAAGACATACCCTGCCACAACCCCGATCAAGATCCGAGGCAACACCGAGACCAAAGGATTCACAAAAACGATAGCGGCTAGTGGACTGGTCGGCCAGACAAACGCTCTGACAAATGTAATACCGCCCCAGATACCGCCAACAATGGCACCTCCACTTGGCCCTAGGGTCAGGGCAGCTATGATCACTGTCACATGAATGATCGTTAAATTCAACGGACCAATAGGAATATAGCCCAAAAATGGCACAAAATTTTGGACAATAATAATTGCTGTAAACAACGCATATAGAACTTTATGGTAAACCTGGTTATTTTTAACCACTTATTTTACCCCCATGAAATGAAAGAACACAGCGAGACGTTTAAGAGATGACTGTTATCAAAGATTGAAACTTATAATAACTTGGAGACTCAATTGAAAAAACAAACTCTCTTATCTCACAGAAATTGGCTAAAATAGCTGAGCATAGCAAAGCTTAAACTCCTGTTTTTATCTTCAATAATTCGCTTTTAGCATAGAAAACAGGACTTAAATAGGTGCAAAAAGCCGCTTTGACAACTCAACAAAAATTCAAGGTGTACTAACTCGAGATGATTTTTTAAACGTTTAATTGTTGCTTATCATTATAGCATATTTCCGAAAGAGGCTGATTGCCTATTTTAAGATCAGGCGCTAACAAAAAACGACCGCCCCGGGGCAGTCGTTTTTTGGGTCTAAACTTTTTAGTGTTGATG
>NZ_AZFI01000018.1 GCF_001435755.1 Ligilactobacillus acidipiscis DSM 15836
TTTTGTATTATTACAAACTAGCACCACGCGTTTATTAAATAATAGCTGCTTAACGTGAAAAGTTTGTTTGCTGCGCCTTTTATGATAAAATCATTTTGAGTGATAAGCTAATTAAAGTAGTCTCAGAACGGATAATTTGAATTTAATTGAGGTGGAAATTATGATGTGTCCACATTGTCATCATAACAGTTCACGTGTTGTCGATAGTCGGCCGGCAGATAATGGGCATGCTATTAGACGGCGCAGAGAATGTGAAAATTGCGGGTATCGTTTTACAACTTTCGAGCGAATTGAAGTTACCCCGCTTTTGGTGATCAAGAAAAATGGAAACAGGGAAGAGTTCGATCGTGATAAGATCTTACGAGGTATCATGCGAGCTGCTGAAAAAAGACCAGTCGGAATGGACAAGATCACCAGCATCGTTGATGATGTTGAAAGTAAGGTCCGCGCTTTGGGTGGAACAGAGGTTTCGACTCAATTGATCGGTAATTATGTGATGGATGAATTAGTAGATGTTGATGATGTTGCCTATATCCGTTTTGCAAGTGTCTATCGTGAATTTAAAGATATGGGTGCTTTTGTTAATGAATTAAATGAATTGATGGGTCGAAGTCAAGATGACGAGCACGCTTTAGATGACGACGACCATAAAGAGTAATAATTAAGTAAGAGGGGAAGATATGGTTACTGAAAATTTGAAGAATGTTTCCCCAAAAGATGGTTTTGTTGTGGTTCAAGAAAGTGGTCCTAGTGATAAAGAATTACATGGACTTTTAGACCTGTATGTTCCGATCATGGGTTCTAACGCTTATGGACTCTATGTGCTTTTAAGTCGATATGGCAAGCCGCGTCCGGACCTAGTCAAAAGGTCAATGAATAAAGAACTTTTGGTAGGTTTATCTTTAGGAATGAGAGATTTTTTGGAGGTGCGGGAAAAATTAGAGGCATTAGGTCTATTACGAACTTTTGAAAAAAATGATCGATTAGGTAAATTATCCTTATATTTTATTCAGCGACCTTTAGTGGGTGAGAACTTTTTCAACGATGACTTACTCAGTACGTTATTGTTGGAAACTATTGGTCAAGGAGCTTTTCGAAAATTACAGGAAAAGTATTGTCCACCTAAATTTAATATAGAAGGCAGCACGGAAGTTACTAAGTCGTTTTTAGATGTCTTTCCGATCCGCCAAAGTGCTTTAATGAAAAGCGCCGCTTCTAAACAAGTTCAGCCGCTTGAAAAAAAGCAGCAGCAATTGATCGACCAAAATGAAACTGATTTAGATGTAAAATTTTTCAGACAATTATTGGAAAGGTCGTTTGTGCCTGAAGAAGAGGTCTTTAAGAACATGGATGCAGTCCAGACGATCCATCTTTTGTATGGTTTAGATGAGATGCAGTTGGTTCGTTTGTTAGAAGAAGCAATTGACATTAGCAGCAATAAGCTCAACGTCAAATATTTTAAAATGTTGGCACATAATTCTTTTGATTATCAAATGAAAACAACAAGTTCTGCTAAAGGGGCTGCTTTTAGTCCCCAAGCTGAAAATACAAGTACTAGCTCAGACCCTGCTGATGCGCAACTGCTAGAATTTTGCAGGTCTTTGGCTCCAATGGAGTTTTTACAAGCTATCAAAGATGAAACGGGTGCCTTATTAACTAGTTCTGAAAAATATATGGTTTCAAATTTAGTTCAACAGCAAATATTGCCTAATGAGGTGATCAACGTGTTGATCCATTATATTTTAAGCGACCGCGGAAATGCTAGCATGAATCAAAATTATTTTGAAACAACAGCTGCTACTTGGTCGAAAAATGGTGTTAAAACTGCTGAACAGGCCATGTCTGAGGTCCGAAAAGTCGTACAGGAAGGCGCAAAAAAGCACCAGAAATACGGTAATAAGAAGAAAAATTATCGTCAAGGTCGTGCAGTTGTTCAAAAAGAGCAGTTACCTGAGTGGGCTCAAAATGACTATAAACAACCCGAAACAACTAAAGATCAAAGCAGCAAAAAGGCTGATCTCCAAGCACAGATCAAGCGACGTTTGGCAGAGATCAAGAATGACAATTAATTAAAGTTCAGTAGAAATGGGGGTGAGGTGATGGAAAGTCTTAGCCAGATCCTTGCAGAACAGTTAAAAGATAATAAATGGGGACCGCGTTATCAGAAGTTGATCACCGCAGCTGAAAGAGATCCTGATGTGGTGGAATTTTTGAAGCAGCACCAAGGTGAATTAACTAAAGATGACATTATTAGAAGTGCCAGCAAGTTATATGAGTTTGTTAACTTTAAAAGCCAGTTAGCGGCTGGTGAAAAAACTTTTATGCCTGGATATTATCCATACTTGACCTTGAGTAATCACCATATCGAGGTCACATATACTCCTACTAAAGAATTTGTTGCTAAACAAAAACAAAAAGAGATCAAGCAGCGGGTCAAGGTCATTAGTTTGCCAAAATCGATTCGAAATGCTGAGTTATCCGAGTACACTCCTGATGGCAGAGAAGAGATCTTAGATGCGGCTTTACGTTTTTTTCAAGAATTTCAAAAGTCACCGCATGAGTTTCATAAGGGCATGTATTTAGAAGGAAGCTTTGGAGTAGGTAAAACATATCTGCTAGGGGCTTTAGCCAATGCACTGGCTGAAAAGGGATATAGTACGACACTTGTTCATTTTCCATCCTTTGCGGTGAAAATGAAAAGTTCGATCAGCAGTAATTCAACCGGAGAATTGATCGATTCTGTGAAAAAAGCACCACTCTTGATGTTAGATGACATCGGAGCAGATCAGATGAGCAGTTGGTTCCGTGATGATGTTTTGGGTGTGATCTTACAATATCGGATGCAAGAAGAATTGCCTACATTTTTCAGTTCAAATCTCTCGTTACAGCAACTAGAAGAGGAATACTTGACTGTTAACAGCAGAGGAGAAGCTGAACCGTTGAAGGCTAAACGTATTATGGAACGGATCCGTTTTTTGGCCGATGACTATCATGTTGTTGGGCGAAATCGGAGAAATTGAAAAAAATTTTAAAATGCTCTTGTTAGTTTAGTATTTTAGTGTTTTAATATAATTAAATTGTGTGAAAGACATGGACCCAATTTTCAGGGAGAGAAGTCGTGACTGAAAACTTCTCACATTAACGGTTTACCACTTTCATGAAAAGCTTAATTAAAAGTTAGGCCGGATGGTTTCCGTTAACGACCTTGAATAAGGAACTCATGTCTGCGCGTGAGTTCGAATATGGGTGGAACCACGTTAAAAACGTCCCTGTCGTTATTAAACGACAGGGCTTTTTTTATACAAAATTTAGGAGGAAAATTTATGTCACAAATCAATCTTACTTTTCCAGATGGCAGTGTTAAACAATTTGACAGCGGAGTAACTGTTAAAGATGTTGCTGATTCGATCAGCATTAGTTTAGGTAAAAAAGCTGTTGCCGGTAAATTTAACGATGTTGCTGTTGATCTTCGCCAAGAATTAAACCAAGACGGAGTGATCGAGATCGCTACTAAAGATTCTGCTGAAGGGATCAATGTTTTATGGCAAACAGCTGCATTGATCTTGAATAAAGTTTTGGTAGACAAGTATCCTGAGATGAACTTCGGTGAAGCACATGTTGATGAACATGGCTTTTATCTGGATACTGAAAAGCCAGGACAAACACAAGTTGCAGAAACAGATTTTGACGACCTGACTGCTGCCATGAATCAAATCGTTCTTGCTAATGATTCGATCGAGTTAACTTCGATCAGTCAGCAAGAAGCTCTGAAAAATGCAGGTGACGATCCATATCAAAAGCAACTAGTTGCTGAATTAGCTCAGGATGGTCAAGTAGCAGTTTATCGTTTGGGCGACTTTGTTTCCTTAGCTTTTGCACCTGTTTTGTCATCAACTGGCAAGGTCAAGATCTTTAAGCTTTTATCGGTGGCTGGTGCTTATTGGAAGGGCGCTTCAAGTAATCCAATGCTGCAACGGATCTACGGAACAGCTTTTTATAAGCAAAAAGACCTTGATGCTGAGCTTGCTAGAAGGCAAGAAGCTCATGAACGTGACCACCGTGTGATCGGTAATCAGCTTGATATTTTCTTTGTTGATCCTAAAGTTGGTGCTGGGTTGCCTTATTGGATGCCAAATGGCGCCACAATTAGACGGACATTGGAACGTTATATCATTGACAAGGAATTAGCTGCAGGCTACGAGCATGTGTATACTCCTGTTTTGGCAAATGTTGATCTTTATAAGCAGTCTGGACATTGGGATCATTATCGTGAAGATATGTTCCCGCCAATGGATATGGGTGATGGTGAATTCTTGGAACTACGTCCAATGAACTGTCCTTCTCATGTCCAGGTTTATAACCACCATAAACGTTCATATCGTGAGTTACCATTGCGCTTAGCAGAATTAGGTATGATGCATCGTTATGAAAAATCTGGTGCTTTGACAGGTCTGCAACGTGTACGTGAAATGACTTTGAATGATGGGCACACGTTCGTTGCACCTGATCAGATCGAAGATGAGTTTAAGAAGATCCTTGATTTGATGATCGATGTATACAGTGATTTTGATATTCATGATTATCGTTTCCGCCTGAGTTATCGTGATCCAGAAAATACTGAAAAATATTTTGACAATGATGAAATGTGGAATAAATCACAAAAGATGCTGAAAGCAGCAATGGACGACATGGGCTTAGACTATTACGAAGCTGAAGGGGAAGCTGCTTTCTACGGTCCAAAGCTTGATGTTCAAACTAAGACTGCTCTGGGTGGAGAAGAAACACTATCAACGATCCAATTAGACTTCTTGTTACCAGAACGTTTTGACTTGAAGTATGTTGGTGCTGATGGCGAAGATCATCGACCAGTTATGATCCACCGTGGTGTTATCTCTACTATGGAAAGATTTACTGCATACTTGATCGAAATGTATAAGGGTGCTTTCCCAACATGGTTGGCTCCAAAACAAGTTGAAATGATCCCTGTTAAAAATGAATTGCATATGGAATATGCAAAACAATTGCAGAGCCGTTTGCTTGCACACCATATTAGGATCGATATCGATGATCGTAATGAAAAGATGGGGTATAAGATCCGTCAAGCTCAGGTCAACAAGATCCCATATACCTTAGTTCTTGGTGATCATGAAGTTGCTGATCAAACAGTCACAGTCAGAAAGTATGGTCAAAAAGATACTGAAACTATGCCTTTTGACGATTTTGTAACTTTATTGAACCATGATATTGAAACATATAGTCGCAAAAACTAATTGACAAACTACAATAGAATTGGTATCATATTGTAGTTGAGAAAAAAGCAGAAGCACCCGCTTCTCGCCTAGGGGATCAGGATCCTCGGGCAGAATTACGAAATAACCTCACTGTAACGTGAGGAGTAGTGGGTGTTGAAAAACACTCACTTTTTTTCTGCTTACTCTTCTGAAATTTTTTGGAGGTGAAATATCATAGCAGTAGACAAGATAGTTAACGATGGTATCCGTGCACGCGAAGTTCGCTTGATCGGTAAAGATGGGACTCAACTTGGAGTCAAGTCTAAAAAGGATGCTTTGGTTTTGGCCGAACAGGCCGAGTTAGATTTGGTACTTGTAGCACCAAAGGCTAAACCACCAGTTGCCAAAATTATGGATTATGGTAAATATCGTTTTGAATTACAAAAGAAACAGCGTGAGGCTCGTAAGAAGCAAAAAGTCATTAATATTAAAGAAGTTCGTTTAAGTCCTACGATCGATACGAATGACTTTAATACTAAGGTCAAAAATGCACGTAAGTTCTTGGGTAAGGGCGATAAGGTCAAAGTATCTATTCGTTTTAGAGGACGTGCGATCACGCATAAAGATATTGGCCGTGAAGTCTTGAATAATTTTGCAAAAGAAACAGAAGACATTGCTTCTGTTCAATCAAAACCAAAAATGGATGGTCGCAGTATGTTCTTAATGCTTGCACCATTAGCCGAAAAATAGGCTGGTAATTTAGGAGGAAAATGTATTATGCCAAAACAAAAAACACATCGCGCATCTGCAAAGCGCTTTAAGAAAACAGCGAATGGTGGTTTGAAGCGTTCACATGCTTATACATCACACCGTTTTCACGGCAAGACTAAGAAGCAACGCCGTCAATTAGCTAAGGCAGGTATGGTAGATTCCACAGATATGAGCCGTATCAAGCAAATGCTATCACAAATGAAATAATCATTTGTCAGTTGAAATCTACAAGCAAGGTATATTGCCTTTGCTAACAAGTTTTATTTGCCCTCTTTAAAGAGGGATGATCCAAGCTTAAACTTGGATGATTAATAAGGAGGAATTCACATGTCACGTGTTAAAGGCGGCACAGTTACGCGTCAGCGTCGTAAAAAAATGTTAAAATTAGCTAAAGGTTACCGTGGTTCAAAACATACACAGTTTAAGGTAGCTAAGCAACAAGTTATGAAAGGTCAACAATATGCTTTCCGTGATCGTCGGAAGAACAAATCTAACTTCCGTAAATTATGGATCGCTCGTATCAATGCAGCAGCTCGTACAAATGATATTAGTTACAGTAAATTGATGCATGGTTTGAAGGTTGCTGAAATTGATGTAAACCGTAAGATGCTTGCTGATATAGCAATCAACGACCCTGAAGCATTTTCTGTAGTGGTTGACCAAGCTAAAAAAGCTTTGGCAAAATAATCTTTTAGATAACGTGGGCTGAGACAAAACATTGGTTTTGCTTCAGCTTTTTTTACATATTAGGCGTGTACACATATTATGTGGGCAAGATCCGCTTAATAGTGTGTATAGTTATTTTTACATTAACTGGATTTTTTGTTGCCTAATTTTTGCTAAAAATTGCAAAAATAATCTATAATTAAGTTATTGAGAAAATGGGAGAGTTATAGTATATGCTTGTAGATTTTAGACCGACATGGATGTTGGAATCGATTTATGACCTAACTCCAAAAGAAATTCGTGAACATGATATTCAGTTGATTTTAACTGATCTTGACAATACTTTGATTGCTTGGAACAATCCAAATGGGACACCTCAACTGCGCGAATGGCTAGCACTTATGGATGAGGCACAGATTCCTGTGGTAGTGGTGACTAACAATAGCGCCAAAAGAGTAGCTCGTGCATTGAAAGAATTACAGTTGCCTTTTATTTCGCGAGCTTTAAAACCACTGAACCGCGGTATCAATATTGCAAAGAAAGAATACCGGGTCAATTCTTCGCAGATCGTTTTAGTAGGAGATCAGTTGCTGACAGATGTTGCTGCTGCTAATAATGCCCGGATCAAGAGTATTTTGGTTAAACCGTTGGTGAATACAGATGCCTGGAATACTAAGTTTAATCGAGCCGTTGAAAAGTCTGTCAAGAAACAATTATTGAAAAAAGGATATTTAAAAAGAACATGGGGGCATTCACTGAATGGATGAGAATAACGAAGAGCTTTATTGTATTGGCTGTGGAGCAAAGATCCAATCAGATGACCCGAAACAACCGGGTTATACACCTGTTTCCGCAATAAAAAAAGGCCTAGAAAATGATGAGTTATATTGTCAGCGTTGTTTCCGCTTGCGTCACTATAATGAAGTCAGTGATGTTTCTTTGACTGATGATGATTTTTTGGCTTTATTAAATCAAATTGGCAGTGCGGATGCTTTGATCGTCAATGTTATTGATGTTTTTGATTTTAACGGTTCTTTGATTCCGGGCATTCACCGCTTTGTCGGTAATAATCCAGTATTGATGGTAGCCAATAAGGAAGATCTGCTGCCACGCTCGTTAAAACGGTCGAAGTTAAAAGATTGGGTCCGTCAACGTGCTAATGCAGAAGGTATCCATCCGGTCGATGTGATCATGACCAGTGCAACTAAGCAACATGCTTTAGAAGAATTATTAAAGGCAATTGAAAAGTATCGTGAGGGTCGCGATGTTTATGTGGTTGGAGTAACTAATGTCGGTAAATCGACATTAATCAATCAGATCATCAAACGAAGTACAGGAATGCAGGATCTGATCACGACCTCGCGTTTCCCTGGGACGACTTTAGACAAGATCGAGATCCCTTTGGACGATGGTAGAATGATAGTTGACACACCGGGGATCATTCATAAAGATCAAATGGCCCATTATTTGTCAGCTAAAGAACTTCGCTTGGCAACGCCGCAAAAAGAGATCAGACCTAAGGTTTACCAGTTGGCTGGTGGACAGACATTGTTTTTTGGCGGGTTGGCGCGTTTTGACCTGATCACAGGTCCGTCAACGCGTAATGGTGTTGTTGTTTATATGGAAAATAACCTGCAGATCCATCGCACTAAGTTGGAAAAAGCTGATGCATTTTTTGTACGACATCAAGGAGAATTGTTACAACCGCCGACAACTGGTGAATTATCTGATTTTCCGCCGATGGAACGTTTTGAATTTAAAGTTCGCGAGAAAAGTGATATTGTTTTTGAAGGTTTGGGCTGGGTAACAGTCAAAAGTGGTTCGATCGTTGCTGGCTATGCACCTAAAGGTGTAGGAGTTTTACGCAGAAAAGCAATGATTTAAATAAAGCAAGAGGTAATTAACTAAATTTATAGTTGAGTAGTATTTAATGATCAAGGAGAGATTTAATGACATTACGAGGAAAACAAAAACGCTTTTTAAGAAGTCAGGCGCATGATCTACGGCCACTTTTTCAGATCGGAAAAGATGGGTTAAGTGAGAATTGGTTGATAAACGTTAAAGCCGCTATAGAAAAGCGTGAACTACTAAAGGTTTCTATTTTACAAAATTCACTTGTTGATGAAGATGAAGTGATCGAATTTGTTGAAAATAATAGTTCAATTCAAGTCGTACAAAAAATTGGGCATGTCCTGGTTTTGTACAAGAAGGCATCCGATAAAGAGAATCGGATTATTTCGACTGAGGTTGAAGCTATTTAGTTTTGGAGGTCAGTAGGTTGGAAATGAGTACAGTTGAGATTCCTAGGGTCAAAGTTATGCCAGAAGTTATGTTTGGCGCTCAAAGAAAACGGATCGGGTTGATGGGTGGAACTTTCAATCCATTGCATAATGGTCATTTGGTCGTAGCGGAACAAGTTTTAAGTCAGTTGGGGTTAGATAAGATAGTATTTTTACCTGATAATTTGCCTCCGCATGTTGATAAGAAAGAGGCTATTTCTGCTAAAGATCGCGTGACTATGGTTCGCTTGGGGATCGCTGACAATGAAAACTTTGAACTGAATACACTTGAAGTTGACCGTGGGGGTGTTAGTTATACCTATGACACGATCAAAGAACTACAAGCACGACATCCAGAAGCAGACTATTATTTCATTGTTGGCGGTGATATGGTCGAATACTTGCCTAAGTGGAATAAAATCGAGCAGTTGGTTAAAATGGTGAAGTTTGTGGGCGTGAAACGAACTGGTGCCAAGACACATAGTCAATATCCGATCTTGTGGGTCGATGTTCCGACGATCGATATTAGTTCAACTTTGATCAGAAGTAAAATCAAACAAGGTTGTTCGATCAAATATTTGGTACCAGATATTGTGGCGGAGTATATAAAAAAAGAGGGCTTATATCGTGAATAAAATTGAGTATTCTGGAGAGTTTTTTTCTGGAACGCGGGCAGAACTGGTCGCAGCTGTTAAGCAGAGTTTGAGTGAACATCGGTTTCAACACGTTTTACGTGTCGAACAGGCCGCAATTAAGTTGGCTAAATTAAATGATGTTTCCACAGAAAAAGCTAGTATCGCTGCCTTGACACATGATTATTCTAAGGAACGCAGTGACAGTGAATTTAAGGAAACGATCAAGAAGTATTCGATGGATCCAGACCTATTGAACTGGGGTAATTTTATTTGGCATGGTGTTGTTGGAGCACAAATTGTTTCGCATGAATTAGGGATCACTGATCCTGAAATTTTAAATGCTATTTCCCGCCATACGGTCGGTGTACCTAAAATGACAAAACTTGACCAGCTGATCTATGTAGCGGATTTTGTTGAAGATGGGCGTGATTTTCCAGATGCTCAGATTGCGAGAAGTTTGGCTTATGCTGATTTACAAGCTGCGGTTATCTTTGAAACTAAGCATACTTTGCAATATTTAATGAGTTCAAATAAGACGATCTATCCAGCAGCTATCCAGACATATAATGCTTGGGTCGCAGGTCATTAGAAAGTATAATAGACAGATCAAGAAAAGATTTAAAGGAGACTATTAATGGACAGTAAAGAATTATTGAAGGTAGTTGTAGAAGCAGCTGATAATAAGCGGGCCGAAAATGTCACAGCACTGGATGTAGATGGTGTTAGTTTGTTGGCAGATTACTTTGTGATCATGGATGCTAGCTCACAACGTCAGGTTAAGGCTATCGCGGAAAATATTGAAGAGGAAGTCGAAAAAGCCGGCTATGATGTTTTAGACATCGAAGGCAAAAACGGCTCCACTTGGGTCTTATTAGACCTCGGAGATATTGTTGTGCACGTTTTCCAAAAAGAAACGCGTGAGTTTTATAATTTGGAAAAATTATGGTCTGATGCCAAAGAAGTCGATGTTTCTGATTGGGTCAAGGCATAATGAACTATATAACTTTTGCTCAGTTATATGATCAACTGATGGATCCAGAGATCTATGAGTCTTGGCTGGAATATTTTAAGCAACGGGTCAGTCCAAATTCTGGAATGGTTTTAGACCTAGGATGTGGTGCTGGGGCCTTGACCATGCAATTAAAAAAAGCCGGTTTTCAAATGGAAGGCCTAGATCTATCTGATGAAATGTTGAGTTTGGCTAGTGAAAGAATGAGTCGGGCAAATGTCTTTTTCCCGGTTTATCAGGCTGATATGACAGATTTAAACGGGCTTGGCCAGTATGCTGTAGTGGTCAGTACACTGGATTCTTTGTGTTACTTGGCGAACTTTGCTGAATTAGGCAAGGTATTCCGTGAAGTATACGCTCATTTAAAAGAACATGGTAAATTTTTATTTGACGTGCATAGTGTTTATCAGATGGAAAAAGTTTTTCCCGACTATATGTATAATTATCAGGACCAAAATGAGGCATTCTTGTGGCATTCATATCCGACTGATGTTTCATATGGGATAGAACATGAATTGACCTTTTTTATTAAAGATCAAGCTACGAAAAATTACCAACGTTTGACTGAACATCATTACGAAAGAACATATCCTTTAGCGAATTATATTGATTTGTTAAAAGAAGTCGGATTTAAAAAAGTCGAGGTTAAGGCAGATTTTGGTCGGTCTTCAGTTAAAAACGATTCTACGAGATGGTTCTTTTGTTGTGACAAGTAAAAGGAGAAATGGCATGGCTGGAGTTGTTGGTGTGGTCGCCGAATACAACCCATTTCATAATGGACATTTGTATCAACTACAGCAAATCAAGCAGGCTTTTCCTGACGATATCATTATCGTGGCTATGAGCGGCAATTTTTTGCAAAGAGGGGAACCAGCTTGCTTGGATAAATGGACCAGGACGCAGGAAGCTCTGCAAAACGACGCAGACCTAGTGGTCGAATTACCGGTATTGGCGTGTGTACAGCCGGCAGATCGTTTTGCTTTTGGAGCAGTTTCATTGTTGTCGGCCTTGGGAGCTGATAAACTAGTTTTTGGAGCAGAACATAGTTCATATGATTTTATGTCTTTTGCTCGTAAGGTTGCTGGAGTCCATGGTGAATTTCATAAGTATGACGAATCCTATGCTCGTTCATTTCAAACCGCCATTAAAAAAGAGCTAGGACATGCTGTAGATCAGCCGAATGATTTGTTGGGTCTGGCCTATGCTAAAGCTAATTATCGTTTAGGTGAGCCTTTGGACCTCTTTCCAGTGCAGCGAGTAGAAACAAGTTATCATGACCAATCGTTGCATAAGGGTGCACAGATCGCAAGTGCTTCAGCTATCCGTAAAAACTTTTCGCTGTCGAAAAAAACGCAGAAAAAACTTGCACCTTATTTACCGCAAGTTTCGCTAAACGATCTAGTTGAAGGTCCGTTCGTTTCATGGGATGATTTTTGGCCGCTTTTGCGGTATAAGGTGGTCAGCAGCAATTTGGCCGATCTAGGTCAGATCTATGGAATGAGTGAGGGGATAGAATATCGGATTCAAGAACAGACTCAGCGGCTGCCGTTAGATATCAACTTTGATATGTGGGTCAAAAAAGTGAAAACAAAACGTTTTACCTATACTCATCTCGCACGTCTAGCAGTTGCAATACTGCTCAACATTTCTGAGCAAGAAGTTCAAGCATATAATAGTGAGCCATATATTCGGTTGCTCGGTTTTGGAGGCGATGGCCGCAAACAGTTATCTAGGGTTAAAAAGAACTGTCCATTTCCGATTTATTCCCGCGTTTCACAAGACGATAGGAAAGAACAATTGGCGGTCGATTACCGTGCAGGTAAAATTTATCAGCTTTTTAATGGTGTTGAACAAGATGCAAAACGCGCACCCATAGTATTTTAGAGCGGGTGTCAAGGAAAATACATTGACAAAGGATTTTAAGCACTGTATAATCATACGTGTTGCATTGGAGGAAAATAGCATGAAGTGGTCGTACAAACAACTGCAACAGCTCGGTGATGAACCGCTCCAGATCAATGAAATATTTCATTTAGAAAAGGATTTAAAGAGTCGTAGAAGTGATATTTTATCAGTTGCTCCTGTTCATGTTAAAGGTGTGATCGGAGCAGATCGCTTAGGGGCTTACAGTCAATTACAAGTGGATGCAAAACTTGTTTTGCCTTCAACTAGGTCATTGACTCCCGTTAGTCTCGAACTTTCTTTTCTGATCGATGAAAATTATGTTGAGGCAGACAGGACTGATTTTTCAGATTTTTCTGAAGAAGATCTTTTTTTAGTTTTAGATAATGATTTACTTGATTTGGAAAAAGTCATAACTGATAATATTTTGTTACAGATTCCCATGCAGGTTTTAACTGAAGCAGAAAAAAATGCTAGTGATCCTGCTATAGCAGGTCGTGATTGGCAAGTTTTATCTGAGGAACAGTTAAATAAAAAGCAAGAAGATAGTAGTCCAAAAATTGATCCTAGAATGGAGAAATTAACACATTTTTTTGATGATACTGAAGAGTAGTTGCAAAATTGGTGTGTAAAGGTTACAATTTTTCTTGTTGAATATTTTAAAATTTGAAAAGGAGGTGCTTGTAAAATGGCTGTACCAGCAAGAAAGACTTCTAAGACAAGAAAGAGACTTCGTCGTACTAATTACAAGCTGCAAGTTCCTGGCATGACAGCATGCCCACATTGTGGTGAATTAAGACAAGCTCACCATGTTTGTTCTAGTTGTGGTTACTACGGTGATAAAGAGGTTATCAACGTTAAGTAATAGAAAGTGAATTAATCGTATAGAGGGACCATGGCCCTCAAGACGATTTTACGAAACATCCGAGGATCATTCGATCTTGGATGTTTTTTTGTTACATATAATTTCAATTATTACAGTATTTATCACTGTGGAAATTGAACGAATATGGTAGAATTAAAGATAATTCAGAAAGAGAGGCCTATACTTTATGCAGGTTCATAATGTTGACCTGACTATTAGCGCGGTCAGACCAAATCAATATCCGACGGAGGGTTATCCTGAGATTGCCTTTGCTGGTCGTTCAAACGTCGGCAAGTCATCTTTGATCAATGCTTTGATCAACCGAAAGAGCTTCGCTAGAACGTCTAGCCAACCCGGGAAAACACAGACTTTAAATTTTTATGATGTTGAGTCACAGCTGTTTTTTGTTGATGTTCCCGGTTATGGTTATGCCAAGGTATCACAAAAAGAACGGGATAAGTGGGGAGCGATGATCGAAACCTACCTTTCATCTCGTGACCAATTACAAGGCGTTGTGTCCCTGGTAGATGCACGCCATGCCCCAACTAAATTAGATCAGCAAATGGTCAATTTACTACATTATTATGATTTGCCAATATTAGTAGTTGGTACTAAAATCGATAAAGTGAAAAAGAGTAAACGAAATCAATCATATTCTTTGATCAAGAAAACTTTACAGCTTGGTGAAAATGATGAGCTGATTTTGTTTTCAGCCTTAGATAAGACAGGGAAAGACCAAGTTTGGAATTGGATCGAACAAAAGACCAAATAATATGACATCGAAATGAGCGCCTGTTGTTGTCCGCTGTCTGTTTTAATTTTATTTATAAAGGATGGGAAATTCTATGGAGTTTAATGATTATCAGGAAAAAGCAAATCGGACCCTTTATGGTAATGAGCAAGTTTTAACCAATTGTGCGCTTGGTCTTGCTGGAGAAAGCGGTCAGCTGATCGATCTGGTAAAAGATTATACTTTTAAGGGCAAGAAGCTTGACCGGCAAGAAATGATTCACGAGATGGGTGATGTTTTATGGTATCTTTCCCAAATTGCAGAATGGGCCGATATCCCATTTGATGAGGTAGCTCAAGATAACATTGAAACTTTGAATAAACGCTATCCACACGGTTTTTCACCCGCAAAATAGATTGCATAAAGACACTAGTTGTCTGTTGTTTTTTGCCTACACAACTTGATAAAAAATGACGAGTACTTTCAAAGTTGAAAATACCCGTCATTTTTTTAATTTTATTTTTGTTCTTTCTTTTGCTTATCGTTTTGCTTTTTATCTTTAGATAATTCCTCTTTTTTAGGAGTTTTATCTGGTTCGACAGCAAATTTGCTAAATAATTCATCTAAATCAGATTGACGATTGATCTTTAAACTCAATTTAAACAGTCCTTTCACCAAATAATGATCAGTGAGTCCCCGAGACACTCGATTTAAGATCTGCCATCATCTGCCCCACCTTAATTCGAACATAAGCATAGCAGTTTCCGTCTTTTTTTTCAAATAATTTATTCTAATAATGTTTTTGCAAGCTAAATTTGCTAAAATATGCATAAAAAAACTAGTTCATCTTTAAAATATGCAAATTTACCCTTGAAAATGAATTAAAAATGTATTATATTGCATAAATAAACTACAATAAAGGAAAAGTAAATAAGGCATTAAAAAATAACATGAAACTACACAGGTTATTGGTAGGGCTGTTTGAAAAAGGAGAAAACATATAATGAGCGAGCTGTTAGAAATTCAAAACCTCAAAAAATCATTTGGTAAAAATGAGATCCTGAAAAATATTAATGAAACTGTTGCCCAGGGTGAAGTTGTGTGTGTGATCGGTCCGTCTGGAGCTGGCAAAAGTACTTTCTTAAGATGTTTGAATGTCTTGGAACATCCCTCAGACGGCAAAGTCATTTTTGAAGGTCAGGACCTGACAAAGATCTCTGAAAAACAATTAAGCAGTTTACGTCAGAAAATGGGAATGGTTTTTCAAAGTTTTAATCTTTTTCCAAATATGACGGTCCTGGAAAATATTACCGCTGCACCAATGAAAGTTAAAGGGGTCAGTAAACAAGAAGCCGAGCAAAAAGCAAGTAAGCTGTTAGAACGGATCGGATTAGCAGATAAGGCTCAACAATACCCAGCCAGTCTTTCTGGTGGTCAGGCGCAACGTGTGGCCATTGTGCGTGCATTAGCAATGGATCCTGAGGTGATGTTGTTTGATGAACCGACTTCAGCTCTTGATCCGGAAATGGTAGGGGAAGTACTAGAAGTAATGAAGGATCTAGCTAATTCCGGCATGACGATGGTTGTTGTAACGCATGAGATGGGATTTGCTAAGGAAGTTGCCGACAGGATCTGGTTGATGGCTGATGGTTACATCCAAGAATCTGGCAAACCATCTGAGATTTTTGAAAATCCACAAACCAAACGGGGACAGGAATTTCTGTCAAAGGTGTTGTAAAATAGGGTTTCATAAACCATTTTCGCAAAACTAAAGCGAAAATGGTATTTTTTTGTAAATTTCTTGAGATAATGGTTTCAATTGTTGTGAATTAGCGCTAGAACGCGGTATAATTGACTCAATGATATAAAGAAAGGAACATTTGGATGGCAACTCAACATGTCGAAAATAAATTAAAGTTGTTGCCGGATCTCCCAGGTTGTTACCTGATGAAAGATATCAACAGTAAAATTATTTATGTTGGTAAAGCGAAAAACTTAAAAAATCGAGTTCGTTCATATTTTAAAAGTGCTCATGAAGGAAAAACTGCCAAGTTAGTTTCTGAGATCCGCGATTTTGAAACGATCGTGACCTCTACTGACAAGGAAGCTTTTTTATTGGAAATTACTCTGATCCAAAAGCACAAGCCGTATTACAATATTAAGCTAAAACGTGGTACTGGCTACCCATATATCAAAATTACCAATGAAAAGGATCCGACATTAAAAATTGTTAGTCAAGTTAAGCACGATGGCGGATCATACTTTGGACCATATCCAAATGTATATGCTGCAACTGAAACGATGCAGTTGATCCAGAAAGTTTATCCTTTGCGAAGGTGCAAAGGCTATCAAAAAAGACCATGCCTATACTATCATATGGGACAATGCTTAGGTGCTTGTTTTAGGGAAGTGCCTCAAAGCGAATATGATGCACAAATCAAGAAAATCAAATCATTTTTAAGAGGCAATGTTTCAGGGATCAAACGTAAGTTGACCAATCAAATGAAGAAAGCTGCCAACAATATGGAATATGAGCGTGCAGCAGAATTAAGAGACCAGATCCACTATGTGGAGGTCACCGTTGAAAGACAGAAAATTATCTCTAATGATAATACTCCACGTGATCTGTTTGCTTGCTATATGGATAAGGGTTGGCTGTCGATCCAAGTCTTTTTCATTCGCCAGGCACGTTTGATGAAGCGCGAAAAACGTCTTTTTCCATGTATTGATTCTCCTGAAAACGAATTAGCTTCGTTTATTTTGCAGTTTTATAATCAGAAAAACCGGATCTTGCCTAAGGAGATCCTTGTGCCTAAAGAGATGGAACATGATATTTTGGCTCAAATTATTGGGATCCCTGTTAGGACCCCTCAAAGAGGACAAAAAAGAGACTTATTAGAAATGGCACAAAAAAATGCCAGATTGGTCTTGGAAGAAAAATTCCGTCTTTTGGAATTGGATGATCGTAAGACAGTCGGCGCAATGAATGAGATCACGGATGCATTAGGTTTGCCTAACGGTCATCGGATAGAGTCTTTCGATCATTCACATATTCAGGGACAAGATCCAGTTTCTGCTATGGTCAGTTTTTTAGATGGACGACCAGATAAAAATGAGTATCGTAAGTATAAACTAAAGACGGTCACTAATGCGGACGAATTTGCAAGTACGCAAGAAGTTATTTATCGCAGATACAGCCGTTTGTTAAAAGAGCATGCACAATTACCAGATCTAATCCTAATGGATGGTGGTGTCGTGCAGATCAATGCAGCTCGTGAAACTTTGCGTAACCAACTAGGGTTAGAGATACCAGTAGCAGGGATGGTTAAAAACAATCATCATAAGACTGCCGACTTAATGACCGAAGATGATGAAAAAATTGGTTTGGATCCAAAAAGTGAAGGCTTTTATTTGTTACAAAGGATCCAAGATGAAGTTCATCGTTTTGCGATCACTTTTCATCGGCAAGTGCATTCTAAAAACTCTCTTTCTTCGCGGCTTGAACAGATCCAAGGAGTGGGGCCTAAAACTCGAGTCAAATTGCTCAAAAACTTTAAATCATTGAAAAAAATCAGTGAAGCTTCTTTGGAAGATCTTCAAAAATTAGGAATTTCCGAGAAAGTAGCACAAACGATTAAATTAAGCTTAAAATAAGTGTTTTTAGTACGGATGTTTTTGATTTTGAAAATAAAAACTGCTATAGTTGGCGGAGACAAAATTGTTTTCAGAAATTAATAACATCTAAAGACAACTCAGGCTACCTGAGAAAGGTGATTAAAAATAATGTTTGTAGATCAAGTTAAAATTACTGTGAAAGCCGGTAAGGGCGGCAATGGAATGGTGGCTTTTCGGCGTGAAAAGTTCGTGCCAAATGGTGGACCAGCTGGTGGCGACGGCGGCCATGGTGGAAGTATTATTTTACGAGTTGATGAAGGTTTGCGGACCTTGATGGACTTTCGCTATCATCGTATTTTTAAGGCTAAGGCCGGTCAAAATGGCATGATCAAGGGAATGTACGGGCATAAAGCGGATGATCTATACGTTGCCGTTCCTGAAGGGACAACTGTTCATGATGCTGATACTGGTGAAGTATTAGGCGACCTTGTTGAAAATGGACAAGAACTAGTTGTCGCCGCTGGAGGTCGTGGCGGACGAGGAAACATTAAGTTTGCTTCTCCCAAAAACCCGGCACCAGAGATTGCTGAAAACGGTGAGCCGGGTGTTGAAAGAAATCTTCAGCTTGAATTAAAGGTTTTAGCCGATGTTGGGCTAGTTGGTTTTCCATCTGTTGGTAAATCTACTCTCTTGTCGGTTTTAACTAGTGCTAAGCCTAAAATTGCTGAATATCATTTTACAACTTTAGTTCCTAATTTAGGAATGGTTCAATTGGATGACGGGCGTGATTTTGTCATGGCTGATTTACCCGGACTGATCGAGGGCGCTTCGAACGGTGTTGGTTTGGGGATCCAATTTTTGCGTCATGTTGAGCGGACACGTGTGATCGTACATGTTGTTGATATGTCTGGCATGGAGGGACGTGATCCATTCACTGATTTCGAAAAAATCAATCATGAACTTGCTAAATATGATCCTGCGCTTTTGAAACGGCCGCAGATCGTGGCTGCAAGTAAGATGGACCTGCCGGATTCACAAGCCAACTTAGAGACTTTCAAGCAAAAGTTGCAGATGGACACGACATTAGCTTCAGTACCGGAAGTGATCCCTGTTTCAGCGATCACGCACTCTAATTTACAAAAACTAGTTGCTCAGACGGCTGATACCTTAGAAAAAACACCGCGATTTGATCTTGAACCGGAACAGGAAAGCAATGATAATGTTGTTTATACCTATAAACCGGAAGAGAAACCATTCACTCTCAAACGAGATCCTGATTCGAATTGGATACTTGGGGGAGAAAAACTGGAGCGCTTATTTGAGATGACTAATCTTGAACATGACGAAAGTTTGATGCGTTTTGCTCGGCAAATGCGGGCAATGGGTGTTGATGATGAATTACGTGCACAAGGAGCCAAGAGTGGCGACATGGTTCATATAGGCAAGTTTACGTTTGAATTTGTAGAGTAATTAGAAGAAGACTGATCTGAGAAAGTTGGCCGGTTATTTAGCTTACACTTTTTCAGATCGTCGTAGATACAGCTAGTTGTATATTCCTTGAATTTTTACGGACGGGATTTTGATGGAAAAAAGATTAAAAAAAAGCAGATATATTACAGGTTTTGATGGTGTCAGGACTTTAGCAGTTATTGGTGTTATACTGTACCACCTCTTTCCGTATGGAATGACTGGTGGTTTCTTAGGAGTTCCTATTTTCTTTGTGGTTTCAGGCTATTTGATCACTGATTTGTTGATTCAAGAGTACGACCAAAACGACCGGCTCGATATTAAATCGTTTTATGTCAGAAGAATGAAGCGACTTTATCCAGCGTTGATCACTATGGTGATGACAACAGCGGCTTTTATTACGTTATTTGCCCGAGATTCTTTGGGGAAATTACGTGATGTAATAGTTACTAATGTCTTTTACGTTTATAATTGGTTCCAGGTTGCTAATCACGAATCTTATTTTGATAAGTTCGGTAATCAATCACCATTTACCCATCTCTGGTCGTTGTCGATAGAAGGACAGTTTTATTTAATTTGGCCGATCGTGATCTTATTATTGTTACGGTTCATCCGGTCTAAGCAAACTAACTTTGATATTTTATTGATCGCGGCTTTTGTGTCCGCATTATTAATGATCATTTTGTTTAAACCAGGACAAGATCCTTCTCGAGTTTATTATGGGACAGATACACGCATGTTTTCGATCCTACTAGGGGCTGCGCTGGCTTTCTTGTGGCCGAGTACTAAACTTAAAGAAAACCTGCAAAGTGGTCCGCGGTTATTTTTAGATGGAGTCGGCTTAGGTTCTTTGCTCTTGATCGTCCTAATGTTTTTCAAAATGAACGGTGAAAGTGAGCTGGTGTACTTAGGTGGAATGTTTTTCTTCTCTTTGTTGTCAGTTATTTTGGTCGGGACGATCGCCCATCCTGGGGCCGATATGAACCGATTACTAACTAACCCAGTGTTTACATGGGTTGGCAAAAGAAGTTATGGCATTTATCTTTATCAGTATCCTATAATGATTTTTTATGAACAAAAAATTGCTAATGTTGCTAACCATCCTTGGCTGCATGCGATGATCGAAATTGCTTTGATCCTTGTGATCAGTGACATTTCATATCGTTTTCTTGAACTGCCGCTGCAACATTTTGACTATTCAAGAACTTTTATGGTTATTAAAGATGCTTTTTCCAAAAATTCTTCTTATGGTTGGAAAAGGATCTGGGCAGTGCTTGTTACTTTAGTATTAGTTACGGCGACATGGGGTGCATTTGATAAACCTCGTGCAAGTGTTTCAAGTAGTGACTCTTCTGACTTGCAAAAGGTGATCAAGAACAATAATAAGCAAGCCAAAAAACAAAACACAGCTGCTGACAAGGATAAGAAAAAAGCAAGTCAACCTGCTGAAAAGTCAGCAACAGAAGCTAAAAGCCAAAAAAATGAACAACAGGCTGATGGTGAGCTGACTGCTTCGGAAAAAACTAAGGCTCAGAACATGCCAGTCACTGCGATCGGTGATTCAGTTTTGGCCGATGCTTCTTCAACAATGCAGGGTATCTTTCCACAAATGTATGTGGATGCCAAAGTTGGTCGTCAAGTACATGAAGCATTACCGATCTTGGATTCGCTGGTGCGCAGAGGAAAATTAACAGACACCGTACTGATCAGTTTAGGTACGAATGGACCATTCACTGACTCCGATATGAAGCAGATCATGGGTATGATCGGACCAAAACGTCGAGTATACTGGATCAACGTTAATGTTCCTACACAAAGATGGCAGGATCAAGTTAATGAAGAATTAGCACAGGCACAAGAAAAATATTCTAATCTGACGGTGATCGATTGGTATTCTTACAGTAAGGATCATCCAGACTGGTTCTATTCTGACAACGTTCATCCGAGTCCAAATGGATTACCTTATTTTGGCAAGTTTGTTACACGAGCTATTTTGAAATAAAAAGCGGTAGACTAAGATTTCAGTATAGCGGGCACGGACAATGTTTTGAGCAGGAAAGTAAACATTTAAGGTGAACTTTTTTCAAAACAACTTACGAATGGTTAGTGGAATTGTGATTTATGAGTGAGTTTCGTGATCATTTTGACGAAAGACTAGCAAATCAATAGAATAGAAATGTGAAAAAGTAATGTTTGTTCAAGAGTTAGGTGGACAGAAGTGTGGGAGTAGGTGTAAATTCTCCTGCCAAACTTCTAAGTTTTTGTACATGATGTCTTGACGCTGACCGATACAAATCTTATAGGACCAATAAAAAAGCAAGGAGTAAAAATTGGGACTTTGTCAAATAGTGTTGAT
>NZ_AZFI01000180.1 GCF_001435755.1 Ligilactobacillus acidipiscis DSM 15836
CACTTACTTTGCCGAAGTTTGCGTCACATTCTCACTTGTGGCGCTTTTTTTCCATGGTTTTGCCAGTCTACTCCCATCAAAAAAGGAAGCACCATGAAAAGTCACGGTGCTCCCTGTTGTTTTAATTAGTATTCATCTGATTCTTCGTCGTAATCTTCGTTATCTTGGTAGTTATTTTGCTCTTCGCCCGTGTCTTCATCATCGTAATCTTCACTGTCGTCGTAGTCTTCACTATCATCGCTGTCTTCGCCATCAGAATAATCTTCATCTTGGTTGACGTCAGTCTCGATCCCAGCGTCTTTCTGACTTTCAGCGAGAGTCTTGGAATGATAATAATGCATGTTCACCCAGATGCCCGCCCCACTGGCTTCAGTCAAAACTTGCGTTGGCTGTCCATTGATATTGACCGTCGTGATGTAGTAATAACTTCCGTCGCCCGCACTTTGATACCAGCCGCGTAAATTGACGATTTCAACAGCCTGTCCATTTTGACTGATCGGGCTTTTATCAAAACTCATTTTCGCAAACGCAGCCCACTTGTTCTGTTTATTAGCATCCATTTGTTGACTGCTGGGATCATTAAAGGCTGCTTGGTCACTAGCTGTCCGGGCAGAACCATCATAGGCAAAAAGAGTTTGCGGCTCTGTTCCGCCGGTGATCCATTTATTATCTGCGAATGTGACTGTTTTAATAGCATTGCTATACTTGTCCCAACCGTACCAAGTACCTTGCATTTGGCTGGGGAAAGGTGTTTTTTTAAAGCCGGTATCATCGATCCCCGATTCATTAACGTCTTTTGATTCCTCTTTTGCAGTTGAGCTTGCCAAACTACTGCTTGATGAGCTGCTGGAGCTAGCCTGTTTCTTATGTACTTTCTCAGACTTGGGCTGACTATCCTTTTTTGACTCCTGTGTTTTTTTGGCTCCGCAGCCGACCAACAAAACTGCTGTTCCCAAAGTTTCCAACAATATTAAAACTTTCCTGTGCATTTGATTTCCCCCTATTTAACTAACTAATTAGCACACCATAACTTGACAATAGTCAAAAATTTGCAGCGATACAAGTTTTTTTACTAAATAAGGAGTCCGCAATTTCCAACGGGCTCCCTATGACATTATTCTGATTTTTTAGGTTTCTTATGCAATTTCATCTGCGGGTGACCCGCTGGTTTTTGCTGCTGAGGGGAAGTTTTTCCATCTTCACGGGAAAGGACACTGTCAATGATCTTCAGCATCTTTTCTCCCTCATCATCCAAGGTTCCCTGTTGCTTTTCTTGTAACAAGACTGTATAGGCCTGTTTCATCTGCTCTAATTCTTCAGGCGAGACCCGATTTAAGAATTCCTCTCCCAGTTCGCCATGAGCGAGAGAATCCATTTCGTCATCAGACAATTCAGCCGGTCCAGCAGCGTAGGCAGCAACTAAGCCGCAGTTTGCCGTGAAAGCTGCTTTTGTCAAAGCGGCACTATTCTTGATATAGTGTAAATCGTGTTCCAAAAATGAGAAATAGTTAACTAAGATCGGCACCACCTGCCCAATCAAATTAACGTCAAATTCCATAAATTGGGGAAAGTATGAGGCGATCACGTTACCTGCTGTTTCAGCAGTCCAGCGTTTGGGTGTTCGGCCATCGCCCATATAAGCAGTTCCCGTAAAAGTCTCAATGATAAAATTAACATCATCCGGGTGTGCCGTTTTAGTAAATGGGACTCCCAGCGGTGACTTCAAAAATTTGGCGCAATTATCATCTGCCTCTGCTAAAAGTCTTTGTAAAGTTTGTTGGCTTGGCTCTTTCAATATGATCAAACTCCTTTCGAGTCTTCCTCCCTTAACAATAGCAAATTTTAGCTGTTTTGAATACACCAAATACTCATGATGTCACAAAAATTCGCCAAGATTTTTATCTGCTGCTTATGTCCGTTGCTTGCCGCATAGTCCGATCTAACACTGTCAGACCAACACCTGCTTACGACCCAAGACAGCAATCTTAACAGTTCGCTGTCACAGCTGAAATAATGTTTATTTAAAAATCGGCAAGTCTGCCAAGCCTTGGCGTAAACGTAAGGCATCCCAAGGCATGTGTTCAGCCAGAGTCAACCCTGCAATATCAGCTGTTTTTGAGATATCACCTAACAAACGCAACACTTCATCCAGCTTCAACGTCCCGATCGCAGCTCCAAAATCCCGCCGGTCTAATCCTGGCTGTGCTGGCAAGATTGCATGAAAATCAGCTGGGGCTAAGACATCCAGATCCCAGTGGATCACCACTTTAGTAAAACCGCGCTGTTTGATCCAATTTGTCACTGGCAAACTTTTTTCATGCAGTCTATCCGGCGTGACATAGCTGAGTCCTAAATCAGCTACTTTTGCATCCATTGGTCTTAACTGATCATAACGCAACCCTGCCAATAAAACGTCACTTGGGTCAAAAGGAGCCTTGATCATTTCGGCAGATCCTGGGCCGCCCTGCCCGATCAAGTCAGCTAACGCCATTTCATGCAAATGATGTGAGGTTTCTGGTGTAGCAACATCCGGGTGAGCATCCAGCCAGATCAAACCCAACTTAGCTGGATATTTGCCATGCAAGTAATCAAAGGGTGCTTCTGAGACACTGCAATCACCACCCAAAGTTAAAACATTGCGCGGATCTTTTGCAGTTAAAATATTATAAGCTGCAGAAATTTGTTCTTTCAAAGTCTCACCGGCATCGATCCCGTTACCGCCCTTTGTCTCAGCACTAACTGGGGCAAAAACTGTTTCCGTTTCATCAGAATAACTTGGCGGCACAATATGTGATAAAAGCCGCGCACCAAAACTATAATTTTCATTCATCCCTCCTTGCCACTGCTCATTGACCAGTCTAATAGTTTTTACAGTCATAATACCAACCTCCAAGGTTTATTCTGAGTGATCATAATTTTTGATCGTTCACACTAATTTATTGTATCGTTTTCACAATAATTTTCCAATAAAAAGGATAGCCGGTTTCTTTATAGCAAGTTTGTTATTTTTAAATAGCAAAAATATTACTTTTCAAAAAAGGAAACGACCACAATTTCCATGGCGTTTCCTTTTTCTTTATTTTTTACAACTCATTTTGATCTACAAACACCGCTTTTTCGGTCACTGCCACTTTAGGGTCTAGCGTTTGCATTACGGGACAGTTTCGCCCGATCAACCGCAAACAGCTTGTTGCTTTCTTTTGAAGCTCTTTATCCACTCGTAAATAAAAAGTGATCTCGATCTTATTGATCGGATGAGCCTTATTTTCCACTTCATCTCTAGTGTACATAACTTCAGCTTTTTGCATTTCAAATGGTACGTGTGAATTTTCCAAGATCTCCTGGTAAACATAGCCGCCGCAACAAGCAGTCGCTGCAGCAATCATTTGCACAGGTGAATAACCGCGGTCTGCTTTCAAAGTCCAGTTTTCCGGATCGTGGGGCAGCTCAAAGCTTCCCTCTTTTGCTTCAAGTACTAATTGCTTACCATTATCTGTACTCATGTCAGGTCCCTCCATCTTAATTTAATTTTTAAATTATTGACCAACTGCAGCAAAAAATTTCTGAAGCTCTTGCGCTAAGAAGGTAAAGTTAGCAGCAAATTGTTCTTTACGGTGCCCGTTAACTCCTGAAGGATGCGGAAAACCAGTCATGACTTGACAATACGGCAGTTCATGTTGCTGCTGTAAGGTCAGTAAAACTTCTTCGACTGCCTTGCCCAGTGGAATCACTAGCAAAGGCTGGGTAAATTCATGGACTTCCGCTAAAAAAT
>NZ_AZFI01000181.1 GCF_001435755.1 Ligilactobacillus acidipiscis DSM 15836
TAAGGGAAAAGTATGAATAATTCAGGATAATGAATAATAGGGTTCAGAAAGGAAAATTTTCTGAGCCTTATTTTTGGTCTATTATAATAAAGATGAAGTAGGCAGATGATATTTTTGTAGAAGAAATCTTTTAGTCTGAGTTTTAATACCTCTTAAATCTTATTACCTGTTAAAGGATATCGGTAGAATAACAAAGTTGCTTGATGGTATGTTATTATATAACTTAGTTATTGAATCTACTAATGAGAATGTATAATCTGTTAATAAATTAAAATTGAGGTCTGCTGTGTATGTATAAAATATTTGCAGCGTTATTTACTACTATGATAATTTCTGCGCTTCTTGTACCCATTGTACGAAAATTTGCCATTAAGGTTGGTGCAGTGGATAATCCAAATAAACGCCGTATAAATTCAAAGCCAATGCCGACTTTAGGTGGCTTAGCTATTTTTATTGCTTTTAACATTACTAATTTCTTTTTTCTACGGAGTCAGTATCCACAAAAGCAGATGATAGTATTGTTTTTAGCTGAATGTATCATCATTTTAACTGGGTTTATTGATGATATTTATGAGTTGAAACCAAAACAAAAGCTGCTCGGGATCATAATAGCAGCATTAATTGTTTATTATGTTGCAGGAATCAAAATGACAACTATATCGATTCCTTTTGGTGGGTTGTTTCATCTGAAATGGTTGAGTATGCCGGTAACTATAATTTGGATAGTGGCAATTACTAACGCAATCAATTTATTGGATGGGCTGGATGGTTTAGCCACCGGTGTTTCGATTATCGCTGTGACTACTAGTGCCTTAACTAGTTTTTTCTTTTTGAATAACACTGGGGTTTTTGTGTCAGTCCTGATGTTGACTTTGGTTGCTGCTATGATAGGCTTTTTACCTTATAATTTTAACCCAGCAAGTATTTTTTTGGGTGATACAGGGTCGTTATTTATTGGATTTATGATTTCGGTCTTTGCTCTGTATGGGTTAAAAAATGCCACATTCATTAGTTTGATTATTCCGATCATTATTTTGGGAGTACCGATCACTGATACTGTTTATGCTATTTTGCGGAGAATGCTGAATAAAAAGCCTATTTTCCAAGCTGACAAACATCACCTACATCATAGATTAATGCAGATGGGGCTCACACACCGGCAAACGGTTTTAGTGATTTATGGTATCGCATTGATATTTTCGTTTATTTCTCTACTCTTTCCTCTTTCCAATTTTTGGGGTTCGGTTGCATTGATTATTGCGACCTTAATTGGGCTTGAACTTTTTGTCGAGGCAATCGGGTTAGTTGGAGGTAACAGACAGCCACTACTGCATTTGATCAAAAAAATGGTTCTTAGCTCTTCAGATACTAAAGGGTTATACGAGAGAGAAGTTAAAAGAAAAAATAAAGATAATAAATAAAATCGATACTTATCTGAGAGTTTTTCGGATAAGTATCGATTTTTTATATATTTTTATCTGTGAAAACATACCACTTGCTGACTAGATAGTTTAAGATACCGACAACAGTGTTATCAAAAAGTTTTACTAAAAAAGAATTGTAGTGCAAAACTTTAATTCCTAACCAAATTATGACTATGTCTAACGCTAGCGCAAAGAGACGAACTACTAAGAAAGAACCTAATTCACTAAGCAACTGTCCAAGACCATGATATTTGGAAGAAAAAACTAAAAATTTATTTGAAAAATAAGTGACAAAAACAGCTAATAACCAAGCTAAAATGTTACCAGCCTGGTAGTGCCATCCTAATTTAAGCCAAAGCATAAAAGTACCAATATTGACAATTGTGGCTATTCCACCCCAAAAAACGTAGATAAGAAACGTTTTATGCTTTTGTAGAAAATCAAGCAACATGCCAAAAATTCCCCTTATTTTTTTTCAGCATTTTTATTAAGATCGCTTTTGATCTGAGTCGTGCTGATTTCTGGTGTTCTTGGTAAATAAACTACTTCTACTCCTTCGTCTTTTAGAAAGTCGAACTTACCCGTCCAATCATCACCAATGGCAAATGTATCAATGTCATACTTATGCACATCAGATACTTTTTGATCCCAGTTCTCTTCTGGAATAACTAAATCAACATAACGAATAGCTTCTACCAATTGTTTTCTTTGTTCATACGTAAAGTATGTTTTTTTGTGCTTCTTCTCCCAATTAAATTCATCAGAAGAGATAGCAACGACTAAATAATCACCAAGAGCTTTAGCCCGTTTTAATAAATTAATGTGACCATAGTGTAGTAGATCGAAAGTTCCGTATGTAATTACACGTTTAATAGTACTCACTCCTCTTAATAATATTTTATCCATACAGAATACCATTAATTCTGAATAATTCATATTTTTAATAGTTTCTCTTTCTTTTGTCTGTTATCACATTGTTTCGACATGATTCAAGCCTTAAACTGAGTATACAAAAAGAGCACATTCTGTGCTATTGTTAAGTCGACGAAAACCACAAAGAACTGGATTGCCCCATATGTAGACTTTACAACAAAACGTTAACCTCAACAAAAATTTGGTACTATCTAATAATGATGGTGGCTTAACTTTATTGACTGAGTTTTTATGCATCAGATCCACTTTAAACATAACTTCCAGTTTAAGGATCGTCGTAAGTTCAATAAGTGTCATGAAAAACATCTGTTTAAGCAGCTGTTAATTTAACTTATTACCGGTTATTTTAGCTAATACGCTGACCTGAGTTTTAAGCTCGTCTTGGATAACTTAGTTGTTTCGCAATCAACTTTTCACGCTTCGTTACTCAAGTTTCCACAAAAGAATTGACCGGAATTACAAAGTTAGTGGCAAAGTTAGCAATCACCCAAAAGAAGCAGCACAAGATGCCCATGATCTCGATTCGGTTCAAGCTGATACATTCGGTCAACAAGTAGGCAGCGATTTTAACACTCACTATCAAACGGACGGGTTACCCCTAGTTATTTTGGATTGCTTCTTAGGGTCTAAAATACGGTCAGGCAACGAGTAGATTAAAGCCACTGCTTAAATAATACGCTGCTTGTGAAAGCAGTTGGGGGCAAAGTTTACGATCCGCGTCAAGGCCAATTTCAAGCTACAACGGATCGTCAAGGGGGAAATCTGTGGAGGTCTTTAGCAAGAAAGATGTGTGGCGGCACCATTTAACAGACTACCAACCAGAAACTGGGGAACACGCTTACTCTGCAATAGTTAAATCAACTCGTCCAGTCGGCGAGTTACTCTTTAAACACGAGTTTATTGCGGCTAATTTGGAAATGACTTTCGTCAGCGATATATTTGAACTTTACCATCAACGTGGAGCCATGGAAAATCTGATCAAGGTCGCTAAAAGTGGCTTTGATTTTGATAAAACGGATTGCCCTAGTTTTACGGCTAACTAACTGAGAATGTTGCTTGCCAGTGTGGCTTACAACTTAGTTGAGGTCATGAAAAAACTGTTTTTTCCAGCTGAATTAGGAGACGTAACAATCAGCACTCTACGCTTTAAACTCTTTCATCTGGCTGGTACGTAACATGCACGTAAAAATTGTGACTGTATCTTTCTAGTATTAATGTTTTTGATGATTTATATTGGCAAACATTGTTTGGAATCCGAAAATTTCAGCTTACTAGTAACCTGAATTATTCATATTTTTGTCTTAACTAAAATTTGGTGCTAAATAATTTTAGAGTGGTAAAAAAGGGTAAACTCTGCCTTTCCCCTAAGAAGTACTTTTGTATTTTGTGAGTTCACAGCGGATATAT
>NZ_AZFI01000182.1 GCF_001435755.1 Ligilactobacillus acidipiscis DSM 15836
AAATTTACCCACACAAAGTTGACACTATCTTTATATGTTAATTATTTAACAAAGTTAAAAATTTACGTTAGAGTGAAATAAAGGCTAGTAATTAACTCTTGTTTGGAGGTTTTATTTTTGAAACGGAACGCTGGTAAGTTATTATCACTGTTGTTGATCATGCTCTCAGCTTTTTTGTTAGCAGCTTGCAGTAGCCAACAAGCAAAAGCGTACGATCCTGATAAAAAAATTGGGTCCGCAATTAAATTATACGGTCACCGGGATCGATGCTTCTTCTGGTGAGATGGGTAAAGCAAAGAAAATGCTGACGGCTTACGGTCTAAAAGAAAAAAATTGGCAGTTAATGCCCAGTTCGACAGCAGCCATGGTCAGTACTCTAGGTAAAGCAATTAAAAATAAGGAACCGATCGTTGTAACGGCCTTTCAACCCCACTGGATGTTTGCAAAATACGATATGAAGTGGTTGAAGGATTCCAAAAATATCTTCGATAAAACTCAGCATTTTAGTACCGTTGCACGAAATGGCTTGCAAAAAGATAATCCTGGTGCATATAAACTATTACAGAATTTTCATTGGACGATCAGTGACTCATACTCGACCATGTTAAAAATCAACGGTGGCATGAAATCTGATAAAGCAGCTAAACAGTATATCAAAAGCCATCCTAAAAAGGTAAACGAAATATTGCAAGATGTGCCAGCTGGTCATGGTCAAAAAATCAAGCTAGTCTATACACCTTACGATTACGAACGTGCCGTCACTTATGTAGTCAAAAACTTATTAGTTCAAAAAGGTTATCAAGCTACTACTCAACAATTGGATGTTTCCATCATGTGGCAAGCACTAGCTTCTAAAAAAGTCGATGCCACGATGGTAGCACAACTTCCAGTCAGTCATGCTGCTTACGCGAAAAAGTATCGTGGTCAAGTTGATGAAGTACGCATTAATTTACCACATGCTCGCATCGGACTAGCAGTGCCAACTTATATGAAAGATGTTAATTCAATCGAAGATCTGAAAAAATAATACCTGCCTTGAATCTGTTTATAGCAACAGGTTCTTTTTCTGTAATTAAAAAACCTTCATCATTTTATCAAAATATCTTTTGAAATCTATGATCAAATTTTTTGTTATGAGCATTTATTCCACAGACTACTCGCTTGAAAATATTCAAATATGTAAGACTTATCAATACAGGATAGCCAAATAATTTAATAAGTCTAAAATTCTGATCAATAATTTTAAACTCCAGGCATATTTTTTCTTAGAAAATCTAATCCAGATTTTTTAGCTACTATTTAAGATTTAAATTCAAATCATTGAAAATTTTTACTCAAGGTATGATAATAATCCAATAGAATAATGGGATAAGCAAAATAATTTGCTTGTTAACCATTTGTAAAATCTGTAATTATTCTGTAATTTTTAGCAAGTTAGGCGTATAATCAGGGAGTGTTAAACAAACAGTCCAACTGTTTACATTTTCTAGGGGGGAAATTTTTTTGTGTGGAATTATTGCTTTTAGTGATCCGCAAGTGGACCACAAAGAAGAAACAATCAACTCGATGATGAAGTTGATTCAACATCGTGGTCCTAATATCGACGGTTGTGGCAACTTTACGGACAGTAAGGTCGCAATGGGATTTGTTCGGCTAAGTGTAATCGACCTAAAAAGTGGTGCTCAACCCTTATATAATGAAGATAATTCAATTTTGGTCACTTTTAATGGTGAAATCTATAACTACCAATCTTTAAGAAAAGAATTAATTAATACCGGCCATGATTTTAAGACAGCCACCGATACTGAAGTACTGTTGCACGGCTACGAAGAGTGGGGTATGGCAGGCACTTTAAAGCGAATTCGCGGTATGTTTGCTTACTTTATCTATGATACCAACAAGCAAGCCATGTATGGTGCCCGTGATTTCTTCGGGATCAAGCCTTTATATTATTACTTACAAGGCGAAACATTTATTGTTGGTTCAGAGATCAAATCATTCATGCGGCAGCCTAATTTTAAAATGGAGCTGAATAAAAGGGCTGTTAAACCTTATTTAATGAACCAGTACAATGACTTAAAGGAAACATTATTTAAAAACGTCTACCGTTTTCCTGCTGGCCACTGGTTCGAGTATTCTAACGGTCATTTAACAACGCACAAGTATTGGGATGCCCAATACAACATCGATGATAATCGCAGCGAAGAGGAAGTTATCGATCAAATCGATAAGACAGTCACTGAATCTGTCAAGCTTCACAATATTGCTGACGTTAAAGTTGGTAGTTTCTTGTCGGAAGGTGTTGATTCTTCCTATGTCACTTCCGTCTTGAAGCCGCAAGAAGTCTTTAGCGTCAATTTTGCCAACGGCCCTTTCGATGAAGCAAGTGTCGCAAAAGAGTTGGCTGATGAAAACGGCCTGAACTTTAACGTTGAAACAGTTGATGCCAAGGAAGCCTTTGATGATTTTCCAGAAATGCAGTATCACTTGGATGAACCAGATGCGAACCCCTCAGTAGTTCCATTATGGTATCTCTGTCGGCTAGCTCGTCGCAAGGTCACTGTGGCACTTTCAGGTGAAGGTGCTGATGAATTATTTGCTGGGTATGTTAACTATGGGATGCACTCTAAAAATGATACCATTAAATCAATTGCTTCTCGACTACACAACTTACCCGAAAAGAAACGTCAACGTGCAGCCAAAATAATCAAAAAAATGCCAAACTTTCCAGGTAAAACACAGCTTTACACTTGGGCGGCTGAACCATCTGATTATTATACAGGCGAATCATGGATCTATGATCCAACGCAGCCTTCGATTTTCACATCAAATCAGGCTAACCTGGTACTTCAGGGTGACTATCAAAATAATCTGACTATTAACAGTATCTACCAGGATGATTTTGGAAAAGTCAAAGATGTCGATGATGTTAAACAAATGCAATACATTGACTTACATCACTTCATGTTTAGCGATATCTTACAGAAAGCAGATAAGATCTCAATGGCACATTCGCTTGAATTGCGGGTCCCATTCCTTGATCGTAAGGTTGCCGAAGTCGCCAACAACATCCCGACTAAAATGTTATTGAACAAAAATGGCTCTAAGCAAGCTTTCCGAAAGGCTGCTTTAAGGCACCTACCAGAAGACTTCGCTAAGCGTCCAAAACTGGGGTTTCCTGTCCCAGTCAAAGATTGGTTAGAGGAAGAAGAATACTGTGACCAAGTTCGAGACCTCTTTGAAGAAAGTTGGGTCAACGAGATCTTTAATCAAAGACAGATTCTAAGACTGTTGCAAGATAACTATGAAGGCAAGATCAATGGTCGGAGACAGATCTGGACGATTTACACTTTCTTAGTTTGGTACAAACTATTCTTTATTGATTTTGATAACACAGTCAAAAAATATGGGCACGTTCAACCTGAAGTTCAAGCCTTAATGGATAGCGGAAAACTGGTGTAACTACAAATTACAAAGATAATAGCACAACTAAAATAAAGATCTTGACTGAGTACTCAATTTCAACCCTTTTAGGGGCTGGAACAAAACTACTGTATTCTAGCTTTAAATACAAGAACTACATCATAGGATGAAAGAATCCCACTATGATGTAGTTCTTTTTTGCTACAAGATTATTTTCCCTTTAATGCTAGTTTTGTCCCAGACTTTTTGTAAACAATTCATAGAAATAAAACAAAAATTTAGGATGTAATTGTTAGCCTGAATTATTCATACTTTTCGTTGCAGT
>NZ_AZFI01000183.1 GCF_001435755.1 Ligilactobacillus acidipiscis DSM 15836
TAAGGGAAAAGTATGAATAATTCAGGATAATTTAACGGTTGGTGAAAATATTAAACTTGCTCCAACTCAATTAGGTAAAGAAACTAGTGAAGAAGCACAGAAGACCGCTAAAGATTTATTAGAAACTGTTGGATTGTCCGACAAATTTGATGCTATACCAGCCTCACTTTCCGGTGGTCAAAAACAACGGGTAGCAATCGCTCGTGCCTTAGCAATGAATCCTGATATTATGCTTTTTGATGAACCTACATCAGCGCTTGATCCTGAAATGGTGGGTGATGTGCTAGCTGTAATGAAGAAATTAGCTAAAGATGGAATGACAATGGTAGTTGTTACTCATGAGATGGGTTTTGCCAAGGAAGTGGCAGATCGAGTGGTATTTATGGATGATGGTCGAGTTTTGGAAGAAGGGACTCCTCAGCAAATCTTTGAGGATCCTTCCAATGAAAGAACTAAAGTATTCCTTGAAAAAGTGATCGATGTGTAAGCAACTTTTTTGCTACACATTTTGCTAAATAATCTGTATGATTTTAGTCTTGTGATAGATATTATTCAAAGTGGGGGAAATTGAAATGCTGAAAGTAATTCTAGTGATGCATGATGTAGAACATAATGATTACTATCGGATGAACAAGACATATTTTGAAAGTATGCCAGTTGCCGGACAGTACATTTATAATACTGATGCAAATGCATATTTAGTTGAAGAAGTTGTTTCATTTGCAGGTTATGTTTCGAGTAAAGGGGCAATCGCTGTTATAGTTGTGACGCCTGCTGATAAGGACCAGCCAGTTGGTCAAATTTATGGACTTGATATTGGAGAAGATTTGGATGATTAACTAACCATCCATACTTAAGAGGAGAAAATGGGGACAACACATTTTTATTTAGTACGACATGGACAGACTCAAGTAAATCGTCTTGTGCGTTTGCAAGGAACGACTGATTCTGCCCTGACAGTTCGGGGGATAAGGGATGCGAGGAAACTTGGGCGCCGTTTAGCTGATGTCGAATTCAGCGCGGTCTTTGCGAGTAACTTGCGTCGCACACAAGAAACTGCAAATAATATCATCCAAATGAATGAATTTCCAGACCCGCCAAGCTTTTATTTGAGTGATCTTAGGGAGTTTGATTTTGGACAATATGAAGAAGCTAGAAAAAGAACTCTGATACCTAACGCGATGCGTGCGTTAGGTCCCTTTCAGATTTTACGAACGGCTTTTGGCAAACATCATGCGAATGGTTTAGTTGATTTGTTTGATCGGATGTCAAATGATGCGCCATTGGAGTCCAGTGCCGACTTAAGTCAACGGATGACACATACTCTAGAAGCAATTGCTAGAGCCTATGGTGGTGCTGATCGCAATATTTTGATCGTGACACATGGCTTGCTTTTATCTTCCTTTATCGAAAGCTTGAATGGCAGTGTACCACTATTGTTGGTCAAAAATACTAACGTAGTGCGTGTTGATTATGAGCAGGAAAAATTTGTTATTAAAACTACTAATTTTGCTGGAAAAAAGAAGTGATGTTTTTGAACCCAAAGACAACAAAGTTACTACACGATTTAGCTGAAAAGAGGATAGTGCCGGGCGTTTCTTACTCAATGATCCATCAGGGAAAGCTGCAGTCGGAAGTTTTTGGTGAAAAAGAAATTTTCCCTAGACATGAGAAACTCGTGCCAGGGCTGTTATACGATGTCGCTTCATTGACAAAAGTCGTTTGTACGACCCCAATGATTTTAAAGTTGCTCGAGGAACAAAGACTTTCTTTAGATCAGCCAATTGCTCAGCTCCTACCTTGTTTTACAGACCAACGTGTCACTTTACGGCACTTATTGACACACACTTCAGCAATTACTGGGTATATCAAGGATCGTGATCAACTAAATGCAACAGAGTTATTAACTGCAATTTACGAACAAATGCATGTTGGTGACTGGTTGGGTGAAAAGGTAGTTTATACAGATATCAATATGATATTACTGGGACAGATCATTGAGAAATTTTATCATTTGCCTGTCCAAACGGTCTTCAAAAATGAAGTTCTTAAGCCTTTGAAATTAAATGAAAGCACTTTTGAACCTAGCAAGCAATATTGTGTTCCAACTGCTGTTGATCCTATCAGAGGGTTGATCAAAGGAGAGGTACATGATCCGAAGGCGTATGTCTTGGGTAAGCATTGTGCTTCTGCCGGTTTGTTCATGACACTCAATGATTTAACTAAGTATGTTTCTTGGCTTTTGGGTCAGTTCGGAACGCTTCCGCTACTGTCTGATCAAACAGTAGTTTCTTTGTTCGCAGACTATACGCCAAATAAAACGGGGCATCGTTCGTTAGGCTTTGATCTGTGTGATACTCCAGATGGACGAGCATGTTTATATCACACTGGGTACACAGGGACTTTTATTTTGATCGATAGGTTAAAGCAAGACGCACTGGTAGTTTTAACAAACCGCGTACATCCGCGGCAACAAAATAGCCGTTATCTGCAAGCACGGGATCAGTTGATTAAAACTTATCTTAAAGAAAAATAATAATTTGTGAGTTGATATTTCCGTCTAGCAAATGGGATATCGACTTTTTTCATTCTGTCAAATTTTGCTTCATTAAATGTCAAAAAGGTTGGAGACATAAAAGAGCAATACTGCTTTATTAGGTTGTCAAAACTTTCACATACGGTTAAAATAAAGTTGAAACAAAAAAGGAGCGAATCAATTTGACTGAACCATTGTTTTTACAACCTTATTTTCAAGAAAAAATCTGGGGTGGCTCACGGTTGGCTAGTGAATATGGTTATGATATTCCTAGCGATCATACTGGCGAATGCTGGGCAATTTCAGGTCACTCACATGGTCCCGCGACCGTTATCAATGGCCCGTACAAGGGGAAGACTGTAACTGAACTGTGGGATCAACACCGGGAATTATTCGGTGATGCCAAAGGGGACGTCTTTCCTTTACTCACGAAGATCTTAGATGCTCGTGAAGATCTTTCAGTTCAGGTTCATCCGGATGATGCTTATGCAAAAGAACATGGAGGAGAACTAGGTAAAACTGAGTGCTGGTACGTTTTAGCCGCCGAGCCTGGCGCAGAAATGATTTATGGACACCATGCGCAGACTAAGGCTGAGTTAACTGAAATGATTGAAAATCAGCAGTGGGATAAGCTGTTTAGACATGTACCGGTCAAGCCGGGTGACTTCTTGTATGTTCCTAGCGGCACGATCCATGCAATTGGTAAGGGGATCATGGTTTTAGAAACACAGCAGAGCAGTGATACTACTTATCGCTTGTATGACTTTGACCGTGTTGACAAAAAAACTGGTAAGAAAAGAGAGCTGCATTTAAAACAATCGATTGATTGTACGAATGTACCGTTTACAGAGCCTAAACTAAACCGCAAAGACTATACAGTTGGTGATGCGCAGGTCACTCGTTTTGTTTCTACTAAGTTTTTTGCTGTTTACAAATGGAGCTTGACTGGTGGAACTGCGGTTTTCAAGAGACAAGAGGCACCCTATACTTTGGTTTCAGTTCTTGATGGTCAAGGTGAGATCAAAATAGATGGCCAAAGCTATCCAATCAAAAAAGGTGTTCATTTTATTTTGCCATCTGCTGTCAAAGAATGGCAATTGAATGGCAATTTAACTATCATTGCTTCTGAACCCGGACAAGAAGCATAAAAAAGAACCCTACCATAAAGATAGAGTTC
>NZ_AZFI01000184.1 GCF_001435755.1 Ligilactobacillus acidipiscis DSM 15836
TGGACCATCAACACTATTTGACAAAGTCCCCGTTTTTTTCATTATAATGGATCTTGTTTAAAGCTCTTCATGAACAATATCGACCGTTTGACCAAGGACCCGCTTAAAAATAGCAAAGTCACGCGGTTCAATTTCGTCTTCCAAACGTTGCTGCAACGTTTCCCAAAATTCTCCATTAGCTTTAAAACTATCTGAATATCTTTCTGTAGTAGTCAGGTGAGTGACCCTATGATCGGATGGGTCGATCCGTTTTTCGATCAAACCCATGTTGATCAGTTTCTTGATATGATAGTTGGTATTCGGCGTCGATTGCCCTAACAACCGCGAAATCTTACCGATCGTCGGTTGTTTCAGCTGATAAATAGCTTCCAAATAATAAACATCGATAGCCCCCAGCTTAGCCGACTCCTCATCTTCATACTGCTGACTTGTTAGCTGCAAGATCTGTGTTAGATCTGTCATAAGCTTCTGTAGCGAACTCACAATTTACCCCCCATTATTTAATTTCCCCAACAAATTTATATGTCTAAATGCGTGATTCATTGAAGACCTTCAACATTCACTTTTAGGCATGTACACATTATATTGTACGACATTTGCCAAAGAACGCAAGAAAATTATCTTAATTTTTTCAAATTAAATTTTTAACACAGAATGTGAAACTTTTTAAACTCAGTTTGTATATAAAAAACCAAATATTTTTCTAATGTATGACAGTAATTTTTTGAAATAAGCTTACTGCGCTTTCACATGTCTAAAAAAATACTTTATCTTAAAAGTTTTCTGTTAGCGGATTCGTACTTTGCTTCATAAAAAAATATTTTTGCGTTTACATTTAATTAATCACCTTAACTAATTCTTATAAGCGTTGCGATATTCAAACCGCTGCCAACGTGCTATAATCAGAAACAATTGAATGTAAGTTACTAGTAGCATTCAACCAAGTTGGCTGTTGTTAAGTAAACTTGGTTGAAGCTATTCCCCATTATTCGTTTGACTCCAAGTTTTTAAGGAGGGATCCTATTGACGCAAAATATTACTAAGGTGTTATGGTGTTTGCTGACCGTGGTCGCATTTGCTTTAGCTTTGATCGGGTTGGCTCTACCGGTTATGCCGCAACTGCCTTTTTTGATCACAGGATTTTTCGGTTTATCCAAAGTTTCTCCACGTTTTCATCATTGGATAACCAATACTAAAGTTTACCGGATGTTATTTAGCGGTTTGACTGAACATTGTAAACAAAAAAGACAAGAATTTGAAGAACGTGGAATGAAATGGTATGAATCACTATACTTCAAGATGATGACAGTGATCATGGTCCAAGATTAATTATATTTGAGTCATTCGTGCTGATGCCCGTTTGACCCATGCTATACATAAAATAAAAATTAAAAGCAGCTGCTTCACGTCAATGTGAAAACAGCTGCTTCTTTACTTTTTCGAAGAAAACCCGGCTCTTACTTTTCTTGCATCGCTTTTTTCAAAGCAGCCGCCAATGGACTTTCTACCGGTTCATCATCTTGATTGACCTTTTTGAGCAAACGTTTTTCCTCATGCTTGGTCATTTTCTTATTCTTACCAGTTGGTTTTTCAGTAGTTCCATCGTACTTGCACCGGAAATAAGTTCCATTCTTGCCTTCGATCAGCAACATTTTTCTGTGACATTGCGGGCAGCGATGGTTAGTAACTTTCGCCTCGGCGCGCCGGTGATAGTCACAATCCGGCGCAGTGCAGACTAAGATCTTGCCATTTCTAGTATTCTTCTCTTTCAATAAAGAACCACACTTAGGGCATTTCTTCGAAGTCAAGGAATGGTCCTGATATTTTTGCTGACTGTTTTTGATTTCAGCCACAAGCTGACCGGTTTCCTTTTCGATCTCTGAAATAAAGTTCTGACTATTGTACTTCCCGTGGGCGATCTGTTCCAATTGTTTTTCCCACTTGGCAGTCAGTTCAGGTGTGATCAAGGCAGGATTTACCAGGTGTAGGAGCTGTTTGCCTTTTGGTGTGACTTGCAAACTTTTTCCTGTTCTCTCCATCAATTCTGTCTTAACTAACTTTTCAATGATCTCTGCTCGAGTAGCCGGAGTACCCAAACCGTATTTCTCCATCTTGGCAAGTAAACTTCCTTCGTTCAAGGGAGCTGGTGGTGTAGTTTGTTTTGCCGAGACCTTAAACTTTGGCGTAATTTTTTCACCGATTTGCCAGTCTCTTTGTTTGCTTTCTTGTACTTTATCTGTCTTCCATCCCGCTTCAACGACTTTTTCTTGCGTAAAAACGAAAATATCCTGACCAGTTTGAACAGTGATTTTTTCTTGTTTTATCTGGTAAGGCTGCGCAAATAAGCCCGCAAAACGTTTGACGATCATACTATAGATCCTGTGCTCATCTTGCGACAGCTTTTCATAACGCGGCTTTTGCTCCGTTGGTATCAACGCATGGTGGTCAGTGACCTTTTTGTCATTAAAAGCCTTCTGCAAAACAACGTGACTGCCGTTTGCCAAGTAATGTTTAGCCTCAGGTACTAAGTTGCTGATGGCCTGCAAACGTTCCTTCATGGTCGACTTGAGGTCAGTGCTCAGATATTTGCTATCAGTCCGTGGGTAAGAAACGATCTTATGAATTTCATAGAGACTTTGGACTAATGACAGAGTTTTTTTAGCGGAATAGCCATAAATCTGGTTGGCTTCCCGTTGCAATTCTGTCAAATCATAGGGTAACGGTGCCTGTTGTGATTTATCTTTTTGACTAATATCAACGACTTTCCCACTATGTGTTTCAAGTTCTTTGACAATTTCTTGTGCAGCTGGCAGATCCTTGAGCTGATACTTATCTTTTTGCTGGCGGTCTGCTTTTTGACCAGCGACATCCAAACTGATCGTGTAATATTGCTGTGGTTTGAACCGGTTGATTTTTTGCGCTTGTTGGTCAACTTGAGCTAGCGTCGGTGTTTGGACACGGCCCGCTGATAAATTATCATCATACTTAACTGTTAAGGCGCGGGTCACGTTTAACCCTACTAGCCAATCAGCCTTAGCCCGCGCTAAAGCGGAATAATACAAATTATCATATTCCTTAACCGGCTTCAAGGAAGCGAAGCCTTCTTTAACTGCCTTATTCGTTTGCGAAGAGATCCACAAACGTTTGACAGGTTTATTGAAACGAATATACTGCAAGATCCAACGAGCAACTAACTCACCTTCACGTCCAGCGTCAGTCGCGATCACAGCTTCTTTAATATCTTTTCTTTTTGCTAAACTTGAAATAGTCTTTAGTTGGCCCTGCGTTTTAGGCAACGGCTTGATACCGATCTTCTTGGGGAGCATTGGCAAAGTTTCCATCTGCCATTTCCCCCACTTTTTGTTGAGATCTTCCGGCATCTGTAAGCCTAACAAATGGCCTAAAGCCCAAGTCACAACAACCTTGTCGCCTTCAAAATAATTTTTATGTTTTTGTGTCGCACCTAGAGTCTTACTGAGGTCCCGTGCCACACTTGGCTTTTCTGCCAATATCAATTGTTTCATTCAATAACTTTCCTTTCAAAAACGAACTCGCTTTATTGAGTGTAGCACATTTCGCAGCGCAAAACGACTATCGCAAAGTCAGCAACAAATTGGCTGCCTGGCTACAGCAGACGGTTTCAGGCTGGATAACTTGTGGGACTTACTTGGACGAAGTTTGCGTCACATTTCCACTTGTAACACT
>NZ_AZFI01000185.1 GCF_001435755.1 Ligilactobacillus acidipiscis DSM 15836
CAAGTGTTGCACTTCAATTTTAAATCGGGGTGATATATAGAAACTTACAGATAAATTGTTAAACACTGAAAATTTCTATTTGAAAATCATATCAAAATGTATCAAAATCAAAAACAACCTCTGATCTCCTAGCAATAAAGGGTTTTTAGTTAAATTTTATCATAGGCCATATAGTTTCGATCTGCACATCAAATTAATTTCTTATCAGTTTTATTAAAGCTATTCAAGCCACTATACAAATTTGGCTTTTAGCGTAGCCACTTTTACACAGCAATTGTTACATACTTATTTATAGTTAAGCCATCCATACCAGCTGCTAAATATATTGCATGGATACTATTAAGCTATTTAAGCGGTGCTCAATTATTATCAAACCCTTATTTATTGTACACTTAGCATGCATAATTATATCTACCAGCCGTAAAACAGTTAGAACATAAACTCTAAACCAGACTACTAAGAAACGATAATTTCTACTGACCAGTCATTGTAATAATTTTTTACCAATTTCCTTTAGTTGATTTTTTTGACTATTCGACTAATTAGAATAGCTAGAACTTCGCCAGAAAAAAACAATCATTAAACTTTATTGGCCAGCTTTTGTACTGAAACAAAAAATATAACGTTTATAATAAAAAGTGTCCGGAAATAGAATCAAACATTATTAACTATTGCCAGCTCTCCAAATTTTCATTATGATTAGACTAATTATGTTTAAAAGTGATCTACCATGACCTATATACCAACTTAACGTCTAAGTTTAAAGAGGTAAAAATAATGATAATTTTTTCTACACGACAAAAACAAATCTTACTAACGTTACTAAGCGAGACAAACGGGATATCGCTAACGGAAATGGAAAAACAATTACACGTCAGCCGTCGCACACTTTACCGCGAATTTTCAAACATTCGTTTATTCCTAGAACAAAATGATTTGATCCTCACTAGTCAAAATGGAAATTACATTTTAGAAGGAAAAAACAGCAGTAAGCAAAAATTAAAAGTCTCTCTCATTGGACAAAATTCAGCCTATGATATGCCAACTTCTCAAAGGCAAAATGCTGTAGCCGCCAGCTTATTGCTGAATAGCGAAAACACCAAGATCTCTAGTATTGCATATAATCTTGATGTTAGTGAAGGCACGATCCAACATGACCTGCTGACACTATCTGATTCTTTGGCTGAATATAATTTAACCGTTGAAAAAAAGAAAGGAGTCGGCGTTCAGATCACCGGAGATGAGTTGAAAAGACGCCAAGTACTCTGCGGTATTTTACTGACTGAAATTAATGAATATTCATTTTTACGTTACTTAAATGAACGTGACGATTCCGTCGCTAATTTCTTTATGACCTTGCTGCCATACGAGTTATTGTCCGAAGTTAGTCGTCAATTAGCTCACCATATCTTTCCGCAAATTAATTTTTATTCTGACAGACAGATCATCAGCACTGTCTTAATGTTTGCAATTGCAATTTTTCGTTTCGACAATAATGCTGCGATCACTCGTTCTGTCACAAAGACTAAAGAACTCGAATATTTAGCCGTTACGTATAAATTCTTTGCTAATTTTCATTGGGAAAAAGTTGGAAATGAAAAACAAATTACTAAAGAAGAAGTAATTTCCCTAGCGCAACACATCCAAAACGCAACAGCCAATGTTAATTCATTCGATTTTGATGTCAATGACTTTTCAGTGATGGTTCAAGTTAGAGAATTAGTTGAATTGGTTTCCACTACTTACGGCTGGGATTTTCGCAGAAATCCAGATTTTTTCAAACGTTTGTCAAAACATATTGAAAACTTGATCAAAAACGACCAACAACAATTACCCAATGTTCAAATTGACACTTTGCAACGTGTCAGTGATAAATATACGCGTTTATTTGCCACGATCCGTTCAAAATGGAAAGAAGTTTTTCCAGGTAAAGAACTGACTCAACCTGAGTTACAACTGCTTTTGTTATATTTTGCCAACGAATATACTAATCGAACTTATCAACGTGAATTACGGGCACTCGTCATCTGTGAAAATGGTTTTTCAACTTCACAGATCTTAAAAAGTCGTTTGATACGCGAAGTACCTGAAATTCAAAAAATCGATACTACAAAAGTCAGCGATCTATCTCAAATAGAACCAAAAAATTATGACATTATTCTTTCGACTATCGATCTCCCAGGTTTTCCAAGAGATTACCAAGTTGTCAGTCCGCTTTTATTGGAAAACGATGTTAACAAGGTTCGTAATTGGCTGCAAACATATCAAAAGAAATACTCAGCCATCCAAGAAGAACCGGTGCCTACAGGAAATAAATCGCTAATTTCTCCAAAAGTTTTGTTGCAAAAGGAAAGTGAGATCCACTTGTACAATCAGATCGTTCAAGCTTTCCGAGTCAAACAGATCACTAATAACGAAGAATCTTTAGAAAGTATCACAAGTCAGATCATCACCGAAATTCCCACAGGTTTTATTTCCGACACAAAAGATGTTATTGCTGGACTGCTCCAAAGGATCCAACTTGCTCCAATCGGCATTCCAGATACTAACTTAGCGATCCTTCATACCAGTACCGCAGGGGTAAAAAAACCATTCTGCTCAATTTTTGAATTAAAAAAGCCGTTTACGATGAAAGCAATGGATTAAGAAAAGATCTCCGTTAAACGTATGGTCGTATTATTAGCTCCTTATGATCTTGACGAACTGACCGAAAGTACCTTAGGGATGATCAGCAGCTTGATCATCATGAACGATGACAACACTGCCCTCTTTGAACACGGGAAAACTAGTAAATTACGCTCGTTTTTGACTGAAAAATTCTTAGAAGCGATCAGAAAATAAGCCCTCCCTACATTAGTTCCAATACAAAAAGGCCCCGCAATACTTCACACTGTGAAATATATGCGGGACCTTATTTTTAATTTAACATATTTTATTTTTTACTTAGTTTAGAAGCAGCTGCTTCGTCGATCAAAACAACAACATCGGGATGTTTTTGCAAAATACTTGCAGGAGCATCTTCTGTCACAGGTCCTTCGATCATCTTAGCAACAGCGTCAGCCTTTTCTGCACCGAATGCTTCAAGTATGATTTTCTTTGACTTCATAATTGAACCGATTCCCATTGAATAAGCTTGCTTTGGAACATCTTCAACATGCTCAAAGAAACGTGCATTTGCTTCAATAGTCGAATCAGTTAAATCAGCAACGTGGGTTTCCAAGTCAAATGATGTTCCTGGTTCGTTAAAGCCGATGTGGGCGTTACGACCAATCCCTAATAATTGTAAATCGATTGGATTATCATCAATGACCTTATTGTAGCGCTTGGTTTCTTCTTCTGGATCTTCTGCTAAACCGTCTGGCAAATATGATTTCTTAAATGGTTTCTTGGAGAAAAGATGTTCATTCATAAAATATTTGTAACTCTGATCATTATCTGGACTAATACCTACATATTCATCCAAGTTAATTGAGGTACAGTCTGAAAAATCTAAATCACTTTTGACAATTTCCTCATAAGTTGTAACTGGTGTGGAGCCTGTAGCCAAACCAAAAACTTTAGCACCATTTTGAATAGCTTCCTTAAATACCTTGTAACCTTCAACGCCTGCTTCTTGCTGGTTCTTTTTAATAATAACTTTCATTGCTGAAACCCTCCGTCTCTGTTTTATTGGTATAGTCCAATTATAATTGAT
>NZ_AZFI01000186.1 GCF_001435755.1 Ligilactobacillus acidipiscis DSM 15836
AAGTCATACAAGTGAGAATGTAACGCAAACTCTGGTAAAGTAAGCGTCATAAGTGGAAATGTGACGCAAACTCCAGCGCAGTAATAACCGCAAATGCTGCAAGAGACTGTAAAAGCGGCAACAACAAAACGAGAGACAGCCCGTTTTGTCAGCAGAAAGATAAAGACAAACAAAAAACACCACATACTACTACAAGCAACACGTGGTGTTTCAAATATCCTATTAAATTAAGCTAATGAACCCATTGGATCCCATGGTGCAAGAACTTTAGGTTCTTCTTTCAAAGCTGCTTGCAATTCTGCTGGCAAGAACTTCTTGTTAACAACAACTTGGTAGCAGTATTCGTCCATCCAGCTGTCACTCATTACGAAGAAACCTTTTGTTCCGACTTTGTTACCCCAGGAGTTTTCAACTTTCCACTTCGTTGGTTGATCATTTACCAAATCAACACCAGTCAAGACCATAGCGTGAGTCATTAAGCTTTCGCCATAATCCAAACGCTCTGCCTTAGACATTGAAAAGTCAATGTCGAATAATTCATCGTTGCTGTAAAGTTCAGTATCCATGATACCTTGCTGACGGTCAGATGATTGGCCAACGTCACAGCCGAACCAAACACTTTCGCCGGATTTTAATTGTTTAACAGCAACATCGCGGAAGGTGTTCATGTCAACGTTTAAATGGCGAACCTGACGGCCATCAACGACATTGCCCAGCATTTCAACTGTGTACATATGGTTGTATGGTTTGTCATCAGTTGGTCCGTTGATGATCGAAACGTAGTCATCCAAGTTCCAGCCAACATACTTATCAAAGAATTCCTTTGGTGTGATGTTTTGGTCGATGTGATAGTTGTTATCCTTGTCACGGTATTCGAAGTCAAATGTTTGTGTTGGTTCACCGAAACTGTATGCACACATACGGTAAACTTCATTCAACATCTTGTCTTTGCGTGCTTGAATGTCTTCATCGCTAGCCTTGCTTGCGACTAATTCGCGTAATTCAACGGCATCTTTACGTAATTTAAGATTCAATGTGCTGTTGAATTCGCCAGAAGCTGATGAACTCTTGGTTTCAGGCATTACTGATTGAGGAACGACACCGTATTTTTGAATCAAAGCGATGACCATATCCCATTGGCCGCCATCTTGTTGCGGCGTTGTCATCAACCAGCTGACTTTACGGTCGCTAGTTGGAAGGTCTGCCGTTTTCAAAACATTTTCATAGAAATAGTTTGCTTTTTCAAGTTTGTCCCAGAAATAAGTGTAGCTTTGGGATAATTCGAAGTCATCGGCAACTTTGAAGTTATTGTGAATGTCATGACGCATCGTGTTCAATGCAGCAAACATCCAGCAACGGCCAGATTGTTTTTGGTTAGCTACTTCACCGGTGTCTAAATCAATTGAGAAAACAGGATTCATATTGATTTTTGAACGATAGTCGATACTTGTAGCTAAGATACCATTTTTCGTTACAGCACGTTCGGCAACTTGTGCGCCTTCATGTTTATCAAGATCTTGTTGATAATTTTTTAATTGATCAGCAGTAATAGCTTTGGTCATTAAAAAGTCACTCTCCTTTAACAGTCTACTCATATATTACGTCATTTTTTAATAATAGTAAATATAATTTGCTCAGACATATTTTACAAAACATAAGCAGATGGTTCAAAGCAATGGTAGCCAGCAAGGCACCTGGAGAAATTTGCACAGGCCGGCAGTTTTCTCAATAAAAATAAGAGAGGCTGACCAGTCTCTCTTATCATATGGAAATATTTTAATTTAACGGTGGGCATCTAAAACTTCTGGACCATCGGAGCGGCCAACGATCACGGTGTTGACCATGTTCAAGAACAAGCCGTGCTCAACAACACCAACTTCTTTGATCAAATCCGCAGCTAAGGTTTCTGGATCCAAGATATCATGGAGGTGCAGGTCAATGATATAGTTTTCTGAGTCAGTTAAGAGTAGGCTGTTACCATCTGCACTCTTGCGGAATGTTGGTTGGTAACCCTTCTTTTCAAAACGTTCGAAGACTTTTTGACTTCCGTAAGGAATGACCTCAACCGGCAGTGGGAAAGCACCTAAGTTTTTGACCATCTTGCTTTCATCCACGATCCACATGACCTTGTCGGAGTTAGTTGCAACGATTTTCTCAAACAATAGGGCTGCACCGCCACCCTTGATACCTTGAAAATCATCGCTGATCTCATCGGCACCATCGATGGTCAAGTCGATATGGTCAACGGCATCAACTGATTTGATAGTGATCCCGAGATCTTCGGCTTGTTTGGCAGTGGCTTTGGAAGTGGTGACTCCAGTAATATTCAATCCTTCAGTTTTGACGCGACGTCCGAGGGCATCGACCATAAATTTTACGGTCGAACCGGTCCCTAAACCAACTGTCATACCGTCTTTGATCCATTCAACGGACTTTTCACCAACCAGTTTCTTTAATTCATCTTGCTTCATGACGAGCTGTCTCCTCCTCGTGATTTTCCTTAAGTTTAAACAAAGTTTTTTTTCGGTAAACGGCGGAAAAATTTGTTAAACTTGATTTCTTTAAGTTCCTATATTATAGCATAAGGTTTATTTAATTAAAAAAAAGTTCTAATGGGTCAATCGGATATTGAAATATGTTATCATTAAAATATATGAAAATTTATGTGAAAATGAGGGTCGAAAGTGAAAAGAGGATTCGAAAAAGTTAGCAGTTATGCTGCACAGGACATAAAATTACCACAAAGAGCAACACAAAATGCTGCAGGCTACGATTTTTTTGCTGCGAAAGATTTTGTGTTACCAAGTATTTGGAAGAAAAACTTCATTAAAGTTCTCGCTGCGCTTAGAAAAGGCCAAACGATCAATGAGGATGAAATGGCAAATGCTCAAAAAATATTAAAACCGTACTTAGTGCCAACGGGTATCAAAGCCTATATGGGTGACGATGAATATTTATTACTGGCTGATCGTTCCAGTGCGCCATTGAAACGCGGCTTGGTCTTACCCAATGGTGTGGGTATCATCGATGCTGATTATTATAATAACGATAGCAACGAAGGAGAAATTTTCTTTCAACTTTTGAACTTTTCTCTCTTTGATCAAACGATCAAGCAAGGTGAAAAACTCGGCCAGGGGATCTTTATGCCATATTTAACAGCTGATGGTGAAGAAAGACCGCAAACCAAGCGGACAGGCGGTTTTGGTTCTTCCGGCAGATAAGGCTAATTTTTTTTGAAAGAATAATAAGCACATTTTACGCTGGCAGTTCGAGAAGAGCGGCTCGTTGATCAGGTCAACAAATTCATTTGAAAAGTGTGTCATGTTTTGAAACATTTATAGCGCCGAAAACGCGCTGTTGTTTTTGATTGAATAACGACGTAAAACTTGGGCTTGAACGCTGAAACGGCTATAATTTGCACAAGATACTACATTTGTTGCAAGCTGATGTAGTGATCCATCTATTTAGAAAGAAAAGGGGCAGCCAATTGGCAAAAGCAAAAATCAAATATGTCTGCCAGAACTGCGGGTATTCTTCACCGCGCTACTTGGGCAGATGTCCGAATTGCGGTCAGTGGAATACATTAGTTGAAGAAGTTGAAAGAAAAGAACCTAAAGCGTCTGTTTCTTCATTTTCCGGCGGAACAGCGACTTCCA
>NZ_AZFI01000187.1 GCF_001435755.1 Ligilactobacillus acidipiscis DSM 15836
CGAATGACATTCGGCCTCCTGGTAGAGCATCCGGGGGTTCTTTTTATATAAAATAAAGGACCAGTTATTGTAAAGTGCTGTTTCAGATAGGACTAATGATAAATTAGAGGTATTGTTGGTTAAAAAATCTAAAAGTTTCTATTCGTAAGTGCCAGTTTGGGATGTTCTTAGAAAACCTGCACTTACAAAAAGGAGGTACAGAAATCGATTTTTGATTTCTCTATCTCCCTTTATTACGCAAAATGTTTGTCTAATCATCGTTCAGCACCAACTTACTATTATATTTTTCAGCGAGTCAGCCTGGTTTTGATCCATATTACTTTGGGGCCCACCATTCAAGTGAATCTCCTTACGTTTTTCAAAATCTAAAATCAAAATATCGTGATTTTGATGAAACTAATACTAAAGTAAGCCATTCTAATTCGGTTTACTGGGCAAACTTTGCACAAACGCATAATCCCGGTGGAGCAGAACTTGAACACTGGAAACCATTTACAGCAGATAATAATATAGTTATGTATTTGAATCAGCCATGTCAATGCACTCTGTACTTAAGACAAAGGCTGTTACAATGGAGCTACAAAAGCTTTTAATCGAGCGTACTAAAAAATATAATCCCAATTTAAATGGAACCTTTAATCTAGGATTAAAAGAGCAGCTTTTTATTTTGTGCTATTTCTTTCGACTATCTTAAAAGGAAGGTGGTGCGAAAAATTAGCAGTTGGACCTGTTACTATAGCTTTAACCCCTTCTATCCCCATTTGGTAAAATTCTTGAACGACGCTTGTGATTTGTGGCTGTAGTAAATGTGTTAATTTGGTCCCATCCATGCTCATAACTCCAAGTTCAGCAGGAATCTTTATTCCTAGCTTTTGAGCTTGATTCAAAATCCCCCAAGCGACATAGTCACTTCCACAAAAAACTGCTTCTATACCACCATTTTTATGATATTGTTTCATGGAATTAATACCATCCTGATAGGAAAAATTTCCAGGTTGAACCCATTCTGGAAGACAAGTAATTTCATTAGATTCTAAAGCTTTTCGAAAGCCGTCTAATCTTTGTTTACCCATGTGCGAATTAATATCAACACCTGCCAACCCAATTTTTCTATAACCTTTTTCAATAAGAAATTTTGTGCCAGCATAAGCCAAATTGAAATTTTCAGTTGTAATGAAAGGAATTCCGCTTTCTTTTTCAAATTCTGTAGATATAAAAAGATATGGGATATTACCATTTTTTAAAAAAGCCAAATTTTCTGATGTGATTTCTAATCCTACAAGTAAAATATATTTCACGGGCCGTTCTGTAACCGTTTTTAAAGCCTGTTTTTGTAACTCAGGATCATTTTCTCCTCCAAAGGTCATAATTACATTTAGTCCTTGTTTCAAAGCTTCAAAATGGATCCCTTTGATAATATCGCTGGCAAAGTTTGTTCTGGTATCAGAGATTACAACTCCAATGGTTTTGCTATTTTTTGTTACTAATTCAACTGCATTTACATTTTTTTGATATCCTAACTGCAAAGCCGCTTTTTTTACTTTTTTTTCAGTTTTCTCTGTAAAAAAATTAACCTGGTTATTTAAAACTCGTGATACAGTTGCTGTTGAAACTCCTGCCTTAATAGCAATATCTTTAATCGTCACAGACATTTGACATGTACCTCCTCTGACTTAAAGTATTAGAAAAACTAGAGAAAAAATATTCAATATAGTTTATTAAAACGTATCTGTTTAAATGTAAATCGTCAAATAAGAGTAAAGTTCACAAATTAATAATAATCAAATGCTAACATACTTTAACACTTTAAACTTCTATTGCGAATAATTAAATAAGCTAGCTTGATATTTTTCGGTGGTATATCTTAAGGCTTTATATGGATTTTCAAACACAAGATGGTTTTTTAGGGCTCCTTTCATTATCACACTACTTGCATCCATAATCGACTCATAATTTAAAGCTTAGGCGATGCGTTGTATGCAATTATTGATTTTGCCCCAAACTCAATTCTTAGCATTTAAATAGGATTAAGAGGCATCTTGTTTGTTTTATAAAAATGCAAACGTTTGTGTTGTTATAATATAGCCATTGTAAAAGTTTGTGCTATGTGTTAGAGTGTAAACGGAAATCGATTTCAACAAATAGCTATAATTTTATTAAGGAGTGATTTTTGTGGGAACAAAAAGTACGGTTAACAATGTGGCATCGCAAAATTCTACTGAAATCAATGACAGTGAAATGCCAAAATTGAAGCTTTCAACAATTTTTGCTATGACTTTTGGATTCTTTGGTGTAAATATGGCATTTTCGCTACAGTCTTCGCAAATGGGAAGAATTTTTCAAACTTTAGGTGCAGATCCTAATAATTTAGGATGGTTTTTTATTTTACCTCCTTTAGCAGGAATGGTAATACAGCCTTTGATTGGTAAGTATTCCGATCAGACTTGGACACGTTTTGGCAGGAGAATGCCATATTTACTAGTAGCAGGGCCAATCGGAGCTATAGTACTGGTATTGTTGCCGAATGCAGGATCTTTCGGCTTTGGTTATGCTTCTTTGGAGGCGTTGCTTTTTGGAGCTTTTGCTACTTTATTTATGGATTTGACTTCAAATGCTTGTATGCAACCTTATAAAATGATTATTGGTGATATGGTCAATGATGAACAAGCTGACATGGCTTGGTCCTGGCAACAAACTTTTTCTAATTTAGGTGGGGTCATTGCTACAGCAGCACCATTTGCTTTAACAGCATGGGGTATTTCTAACGTTGCCCCTAAAGGTGAAGTTCCGGCGTCAGTTAAGCTCGCATATTATGCTGCAGCTGCAATCTTATTGATTTCTACACTTTACACTGTGTTTTCAGTACATGAATACGATCCCAAAACCTATGCTGCTTATCATGGTATTTCTCCCAAAGAGAATAATAAAAAGGCGCCTAGTTTATGGAAGTTAGTAAAAAACGCCCCCAAAGCATTTTGGGAAATTTCTATAGTCCAGTTCTTTAATTGGTTTGCGATTATGTATCTCTGGACATATTCAACAGGTGCCATTGCTAAAAACGTTTGGAATACAAGTGATTCTTCATCTGCAGGTTATCAGGCTGCAGGTAATTGGTATGGTGTAATGTTCTGTGTATTATCTATTTCTTCAGTATTATTTGGTATGTTTTTAGCAAGATCTAAGCCTAGTCAACGTAAATTTTGGTATCGTTTTGGCTGCTTTGCGGGAGCTTTAGGTTTTATCTCTATTTATTTCATTCACAATAAATGGTTGCTAATAATTTCTTTTGCTTTGATTGGAATTGATAACTTAACAATGAATACTCAGCCATTTTCTCTGTTAACTGAGTCACTTGACGGTAATAACGAAGGTGCTTACTTAGGATTATTTAATTGTAGTATTTGCCTTCCACAAATCATAGCTTCAATTGCAAGTTTTGCTATTTTTCCATTGGTAGGTCGTTCGATGCCAGCGATGTTGTTTGTAGCAGGCGTTTCATTATTCATAGGTGGTTTTGCTGTTAGCTTGATACATTCAAATAAATCAGACAGCGGAAAATTACAAGCATAGACTTTTGCGTTTTGTTTTTTAAGATAAAGTTAGGGAGG
>NZ_AZFI01000188.1 GCF_001435755.1 Ligilactobacillus acidipiscis DSM 15836
AGCTATCAACAGGAAAAAGTATAGAACCAAAATTAATATCTATTTTAAAGAACTTGGCTTGTTTAAAAGCAATGAGCCAAGTTCTTTTTTGGTAGAAAGAAGTTCTGAGGCAATTTAGTGCATACTTTTTTGTTTTAATTAGGTTAAATTGATATACTTAAAGGATAGTACATAGTGTATTTGAGTTTAATAGTCAGTCTAGGACTAACATCTAAACTTTGAAGCAAAGGATCAAAAAATCTTCAAAGCGCCTAATATACTTTTTTGAAGATGGGGAGGTCTGATCGTGGAATTTTGGAAGATCATTTTGACGTATTTAATACAGCCTTTAGTTTGGGTAGGGATAATAATGGCAGTCATTGTTTATCGGCAACGATTGGCCAAAGAGCGGCGTTTCTTTAGAATAGCGATCGATCGTGATTTTTATGAAGGACGCCATTTTTTGAAAACTGCTATTTTTGGTTTAGTGGTCGGAAGTATTATTTCTTTACTAGCTGGTTTGATGTTGACATTTGGCACGATCGTATTCATAGAAGCAGTGGCAATTTTGGCAGTGTTATTGTTACCACTGGGCGATTTGAGTTTAGCTACACTGTGGCTTGCGATTTTACTGACCAATCTTTTGAATTTAACAAATTTAACCAGTTTTTCTTTAGGTACTTTCGCACTCTCATTTTCTGGAAGTATGTTGCCTGCTAGTGGTTTATTGCTGTTGGGCATATATTTTATTATTAGAGCATTTTTATTACATTACAATAAAAGTACATGGTTTACACCCAAAGTTAAAAGTGGTAAAAGAGGCAGAAGAGTCGCTTTTTATAACTGGAAAGAATTTAGCGTTATTCCCTTAATACTCCTTGTACCGACAAATGTCTTTGAGAGCCAGTGGAGTTTTTGGCCGGTATTATCATTTAACGGGCATTCATTTGGGCTTTTTATTTTGCCGTTGTTGGTTGCGGCTTCTTTGAAAGTCTTTAAAGAAGAGCCTCAAGTTATTTTAGATAATTTCTATAAACAATCTATTACATTAGGGATCTGTAGTATCATTGCGGCGGGTATAAGTGCGTTTTATCCGATAGCTTCACTGCTGGGGTTGCTTTTTATCGGGGGCCTGGCTCTTTACTATTATTTTCAGCGCCAACGTTTGGACGCAAAAGGCAAACGCTGGTATGTTGAAACTAACGATGGTGTTAGGGTGATTGCTGTGATACCTGATACTCCAGCTGCGAAGATGGGGGTCCAAAAGGGAGACATAATCTTAGATTGTAATGATGAAGAGGTAAAAAATGAGTCAGAATTATATGCAGCACTGCAAAAAAATTCTGCTTATTGTCATTTGCGGATCAGAACATTTGAAGGCGACTTAAAAATTACAGAAAGTGCGATATACGCAGATGGCCCACATGAAATTGGGTTAATATTGTTTCAATGAAAGGGAGAGCTTAATTGAAAAAGATGTTAGTTGTTGATGATGACCAAGCCATTTTAACCTTACTAGAATATAATTTGAAAAAAGAAGGATTTGAAGTGCAAACTGCAACAGATGGGCAACAAGCGTTCAACCTTGCTCTTTCTTCTACTTTTGATCTGATTTTATTAGATATTATGTTGCCTAAACTTGATGGGATCGAAGTTACTAAGAAACTACGACAAGAAAAGGTTGCCACTCCGATCATTATGCTGACTGCGCGTGATGAAGAAACAGATAAGATCATCGGCCTTGAGCTTGGTGCGGATGACTATATTACTAAACCTTTTTCACCTAGAGAAGTGATTGCACGGATCAAAGCAATCGGTCGACGAGTCGAACCTGCACAGAACGAAAAAAATGAAGAACAAAGTGAACTGTATCAATTTACAGATTTCTCGATCGACCTGTCCAATTACACTGTTAGTGTTGCAGGCAAACAGATTTCTTTGACGCCCAAGGAGTTTGAGTTGTTGGCATATTTTGTGAAGCGACCAGATCGTGTGTTAAGTCGGGAAAAACTATTAAACGGAGTTTGGGGTTACGATTATGTTGGACAAACAAGAATGGTTGACATGCACGTTAGTCATTTACGTGAAAAAATAGAACATGATCCTAGTCATCCGACTAACATTCAAACTGTTCGGGGGTTTGGTTATAAATTTGAAGGGAAATTAAATGAGGATCAGACAAGTTTTTAATCGTTTAATTGCAGGTGGATCAGCTGTACTGTTAACTTGGAGCTTTTATGCAAAAGTTGCAGGAAAGACTTTAAGAAAAGCAGCGGATGATTTACATTTGGTCTGGATAATTTTGGCTGTTTTGCTGGTCATTTTGTTGATCCTGATAGCTGAATATTTGGAAAGACGGCGTGAAAATAACTTACTCAAACTTTTTACTAAAAAATTAGAGGAAGTTACTCAAGAACAAAAGACTGGCCACGTTCTGGTGGATAAACAAAGTGAACTTTACGACTTAGGTCAGGCCGTTAACCATGTTCAAAGCATGACACAAAGTCTTTTTAAAGATTATAATCGGCAAAAGAGGGGTTATTTAGGCCTGTTAGAATATGTACCGATCGGTGTGATGGTCATTGATCAGGATCGTGAAATTTACCTTAGTAATCATTATTTGGATGATATTATGGAACACGAGCTTGATATGGTCCACGAACTATATTACTCGGCTTTGGCGGAATTTGATATTGTAAAAACCGTAGAAGAAACGTTTCGGACTAAACAGGATCAACGAGCCGAGATCAAGGTCAATTTGGCTGAACAAACGAAGATTTTAAATGTTAATGTAGTTTTCATACCGGTCAGTGGCCATCACTTTTTTGTGATGTTAATGATCGATGATGTTACTGAACAAAAGCAGATCGAACGTATGCAAAATGATTTTGTCAGCAATGTTAGCCATGAACTAAAAACCCCAGTTACCTCGATCGCTGGTTTTAGTGAAACTTTGAAAAACGGTGCGCTTGAAGATCCTGGCGCAGCTAATAAATTTGTAGACATAATTTATAATCAAAGTTTAAGACTAAAGGATCTGATCAATGATATTTTGTCACTTTCACGGATTGGGACAAATATGGAAGTGAACTTTAAAGAGGTTCAGTTTTCACAACTTGTTTCTGATTGTGCTCTAGCTTATGATTCTTTGCTCGATGAACGACAAGTTGTTGTTTTGAATAAGGTGCCGGCAAAAATGAAAGTGCAGGCTGATCCCGGCAAACTCAAATATATATTGAGTAATTTGGTGCAAAATGCAGTCAGATATAACAAAGTTGGTGGAAAAATAACTGTCACGGCAAAAACTCTTGAAAATAAATGGCAGTTTCAAGTTTCGGATACAGGGATCGGTATGACCAGTGAACAACAAGGACGTATTTTTGAGAGATTTTATCGTGCTGATACTTCTCGCAGTAAAGAAGTGGATGGTACTGGTCTAGGCTTGGCGATCGTCAAAGAGTATGTTGAGGTTTTGTCTGGACAAATCAAAGTTGATAGCCAGTTGAATATTGGGACAACATTCACAGTTATTTTGCCACTAATTAGCGAAAATAACTCCTGAATTATTCATACTTTTCGTTGCAG
>NZ_AZFI01000189.1 GCF_001435755.1 Ligilactobacillus acidipiscis DSM 15836
TATTAAACTGGAAACGTTTTGTCCCAGTCCCGTTTTTTGTATCTAAATATCAGTGTTTCTTTTGTTCTTTAGCGCGTGGTGGTGGTTGTAAGGCTATTTCTTTTTGACCAAGCATTTGGTAAATAGAAGCTCGTATTGTGTATTCCTCGATCTTATTGATCACTGGCTCTGTATTAGCTACCTTTGTAACATCAGGGATATTTTCACCGTTAATCAAACGCAGATCATAGTTAAAAAGTGCTGCGAAGTTATTATATGCTGATTGAGCACTTTCTTCTGCAAATATTTGCTGAATAACTTGCTTAACACTTTCCAATGAATAGACAGCTTTAAAAAGGGAAACCATGAGTAATTCGGCGATATGCTGTCGTTGGTATTTCTTTTTAACTGGTCGAGTAATCAATCCCTTTTTAACATAGCTGTTTACCATGGAAGCTGTAATTTGATTGGTAGACAATTCAATTAAATAGCGATTCCCCAAGCTAACTAATTGATCCATATATAAGTCGATATCAGGAAAATCTTCCCAGGAAGGCAACTCTAAGTTTTTTATTGTTTTCAATTTAAACACATCCAATTTTTATTTTAAGGATCTAGTCTAAGTCCTTCTTATTTTAACATAGATTATCTAGAATTAAAGTCTAGTTAATATTGAAAATGAATACATATATGCTATACTATTAAATAGTGAAAGGACTGAGTCATGTGGATAAAAAAAGTCAGGTCATAAATGAAGTTTGGAGTGCAATTACACATGGAGTAGGTATTTTACTAAGTGTGATAGCTTTAATTGCGTTGATTATGAAGGGAGTGTCAAAAGAAAACGGATTAGCTCTATTTGCTTATTTGACATATGGAATTTCTTTATTAAGCCTCTACTTATTTTCAACCTTATTTCATTGCCTTTATTTCACAAAAGCAAGTCGAGTTTTCCAAATATTTGATCACTGCGGGATCTATCTGCTGATTGCTGGAACGTACACACCATACTGCTTGTTAGTAATTGAAGGTAAATTTGGACTGTTTATCTTATCTTTGATTTGGTTTTCAGCATTGTTTGGAACTTTATACCATATTTTAGCTAAAAATCGTCAGCAAAATATTGAGACTTTGATCTATATTTTAATGGGATGGACCTGTATTTTGGGAATCAAACAGCTTTTTCTCGGGCTGGGAAGTGTTGGTATGAGTCTGCTATTTTGCGGTGGTTTAGCCTTTACGTTGGGTGCTTTGCTGTATAGTATAAAAACGTTAAAGTATACTCATGTATTTTGGCATCTGGCAGTAATGCTGGGCACTTTTTTAATGTTTTTATCGATTTATTTTTACATTTAAATAATTGACTTATTTATATAGCAACGATGTAAACGTTTGCTTAAAATCTTCGTTCATGCTATTCTATACACGTAGTTATGTGTATCCCGTGAAAGGAGAGTGAAAGTAATGCCAACTGTTCAACTAACAGCATCACAAAGTAGAGCAATCGAAAATTTCGTGGATGATTTCGAAGTAATTAACGCACTTGCAGACCGAAATCGACAGAAAATCATTGTTTTACTGTGTAATCATTTATCTGAAGGTTTAACTGTAACTGAAATGACCGAAGAAATGTCAATTACACAGCCCGCGGTTTCTCATCATTTGAAAATATTACGTGAAGCTGGGTTAGTAGCGTTCCGTAAAAATGGTTTACAAAGCCTATATTACTTAACCCTTTCTGAACCGTTAATTCATTTAGAAGATGTGATTCATGATTTGCGGGTCGAAGTGGGGGAGAATTAAGTGACTATGAATAATTAAGACCGTTCATTTTTTGTTTTTTACATTAAATGAATGGTTTTTTTCTTTCCTTTAGTTTTTAGATAGTTTAAAATTAATGGAGCAATTTAATTGGTAGAGGGGATGAATGTCATTTCAGCTAAGTATTATGCGGTAAAAAAAGGAAGAAAAACCGGTATTTTTAATTCTTGGGCTGAGTGTGAACAACAAGTCAAGGGTTTTGCGGGCGCTAAGTACGAAAGTTTTAAAACACCGGCAGAAGCAAAGGATTGGATGAATGACCAAAAAAGCACTCGTGCCAGTTTAACCAAAAATACCGTTTCAAAAAGTAATCAAGTTTTTGTAAAAGCAGCTACTATTACATTATGGACCGATGGCGGATCTAGAAATCATGGAAATAAAAAAGGACAGCATGTTAAAGAAAGTGATCCAGCTGCATGGGCTTTTTGCGTGATAAAAGACGGCAAAAAATATACTGCCAGTGAGGGTGAATATGGTAGTACCAATAATCGAATGGAAGTTATGGCTTTGGTGAAGGCATTAAAGTTTTTGGGACGACAAGGCTGGCAAAATGAAGTGATCATTGCTACACTTGATTCGAAATATGTGCTGGATGCGATCACGAAAAAGTGGATCGATGGTTGGCAAAGAAGAGGTTGGAAAACAGGGAGTAATACGGAGGTTGCCAATAAAGAATTGTGGCAGGAAATAAAAAAATTACTGCCCTATTTTACCCATTTGGCTTTTCAGTGGACTAAAGGGCATGCCAAGAATGCTGGAAATATCTTGGTGGATCAGCTTTTAAATGATACGATGGACAAAATGTAAGGAGGAAAGGCTTGGTGAAAACATTAGTTTTAGTGGCACATCCCAAAGAACAAGACTCTTTGACACAAGCCTTTTTAAAACAGGCTTTAACTTTTGGCAATCAAGACATTAAAAGACGCGTTCTATCTGATACCCAGGTCGATGGCTTTTTAGCTCAAGACGAAATGCAAGATGTTTTACAAGCTGAGCGGATAATTTTTCAATTTCCACTATACTGGTATAGTGCTCCTGCAAATTTGCACCAATGGTTAGCGGATAGTTTAATCACGCCCTATAAAGAAAAAATGAGTGCCAAAGAATTAGGCTTAGTTGTATCGACAGGGCGGCCTGAAAGTGAGTTTGCGTTGGGAAAAAAGCAGGGTTATTCGTTGAGTGAGCTTTTGCGTCCTTTTGCGGCGATAGCGGATAATTTAGGAATGCGTATGCTGCCTTATTTTGTAATTCCGCAGTTTGAATATCAAACGGACAAACAACATCAGCAATTACTGATCGATTATCTTCAGTATCTTGAGCTGCCTCGTGATCATTCTTTTTCACAGCGTGAGGAGTGGTTTATTAACAGATTAGCGCAACTGACAAAAAACAAGGATGAATCTCACTATCAGCAAACATTAAGCATGATCAGCCAGCAGATAGCTGAACGTGGTGAAAGATTAACAGAATTAAAAGATGAAGTTGCTATGATCAAAAATATTGAGGAGGGGGATCTATGACCGAAGAAAGTCAGTGGTTGCTTGACCGGTGTGATGAGTTGGTCACCAATTCTAAAAAATATGAAGAACGTGCTTTTTTTCAGCAATTAAAAATATTGATCACAGAACAAGATCGTCGTTTGACTCAAGCAAAAGGAGAGCTGGATGGAAGAATTTGGAATCCTGGCAAGTGGTAAGATTGCTTGTGGGTCAAGTGTTAGCGTAAAGTATTTGTGGGT
>NZ_AZFI01000019.1 GCF_001435755.1 Ligilactobacillus acidipiscis DSM 15836
AAACTTTGTTCAGTTTTCAAAGATCTACTTGCTACGAATCAAACTATTAAAAGCTCAATCACAACGTTATTTATTATATCAATAACTGAATTACTTGTAAAGAACTTTTTTATAATTGATGAAGTTTTTTTAAAACTAAAAAGCAACAACACCAACCTTAGTAGAATATCATCAAAATGCTTAAATGTCAAAAGAAACTTAAAATTATTTTATCCAAATTCTTTTATACAGTTAAAACAACAAGAAATATAATACCAGCAAATAGTATCAATGGTCAAGTACTTTTTTTCATTTTCCAGCGTCAATATCGACTAAAGCCTGTTTTACCCACCCATCAAGGCGCTCGCGGATCGGCTTAAAACCAGTTGAAACGCCACGATCTATCCAATAAACCTTATGTTGAAATCTAGCACGTTTACGTGGCTGTGAAAAATCAAACGGCTTCTCTAAACAACGGATGGATAGAGAGATCTTTTCTGTATACAGGTCAATATCAATAATCATGACTGAAACCTCTTGACCTACAGATAAAAATTTAGAAACATCATCAACAAAGCCATGATGGCATTCTGAAATATGAATCAATCCTTGGGTATGTTCATCTAAAGCTACGAAAGCACCATATGGCTGGATACCCGTCACACGCCCAGTGATGACTTGTCCAATGCGATATTCTGACATAGTATCCTCCATTCTATTAAAACGATAATAATTATTTATTCTACAACTATACTTTCGATCTTAATATCATCGACAGGCTTATCTTGGGCACCTGTGGGAGCTGCCGCCATTTGATCAACAACATCAAGTCCTTTGATCATTTGTCCAAATACTGTATGCCGATGATCTAACCATGGCGTACCACCATTTTGGTACATGTCAATAACTTCCTGCGGATAGTTAGCAGCTTTCATTTGTTCAATTAAATCTGCAGGAACCTGCGTACTTTGAACAATAAAGAATTGACTGCCATTAGTATTCGGACCAGCATTTGCCATAGACAGTGCTCCGCGAATATTAAAGAGATCCATTGAAAATTCATCTTCAAAAGGAGCTCCGTAAATACTTTCTCCCCCCATACCTGTACCGGTCGGATCCCCGCCTTGTACCATAAATTCAGGGATCACGCGATGAAAAATAGTTCCATCATAATAATGGTCCTGTGCTAAACTAACAAAGTTTTTAACAGTTTTAGGTGCCTGTTCGGGAAACAACTGGATCTCTATCTCACCCAGTGTAGTATTAATTTTTACTTTTGGTCCCTTAGCGTTTTGTAAATCTGATTGTGGATAATTCATAATAAGCTCCTTAAGTTTTTTATACTATATCATAATACAAAAAAACAGCTTAATTTGCCAATTTATTTTAAGACTTATTAATGCTAGTCTATAAATTGAATATTGTTTTTAAATCGGGGACAGTAATGGTATAAAAAGACTCGGTTTTTCTTGCAAGTTCAAGACAACAAGATCACTACCATCCTTTTCCTGATCATCGAAGGGAGCTTTTTACTCATAATGAGTGATAATAATGAATATTACGACTTAACTATCATCGGTGGCGGACCAGTTGGCATGTTCGCAGCCACCTACTCACGCATGCACATGGCCAAGACCCAGATAATTGAAAGCTTAGATAGTTTAGGCGGCCAAGTATCTGCTTTATTTCCGGCAAAAACTTTATATGACATTCCGGCTTACTACCAAACATCTGGTAAAGATCTGATCACAAACTTAACTGAACAAACTAATGCCTTTGAACCAGATATTTTCTTAAAAGAAACGGTCGAATCATTTACGAAGACAGAGCAAGGTTTTATGATCAAAACTACTAAACGTACCACCTATAGTAAAGCAATCATCATAGCCGCTGGTATTGGTTCTTTTGAACCCCGTAAATTAAGGGTAGACAACGCGCCTTTTTTTGAAGGTCAGCAACTGCACTACTTTATCTCAGATCCTACTATTTTCAAAAACAGAAATATCGCTTTAGCCGGCGGCGGCGATTCAGCAATTGACTGGGCATTAGAATTAGCACCCCAAGCCCGATCTGTAACCGTGATCCATCGCCGTGACAAGTTCAGAGCATTGGAAAGCAGTGTCCATGCTTTGCAGCAAATGCCAAACGTTAACTTCTTGACGCCTTACACTATTAAAGACCTCAAAGAAGCAGCCTCAGGACAATTGAAAGTTATTTTACAAAAGGCACGCGACAAAGAAAGAAAAAACGTGCTTTTCGATGATTTGATCGTTAACTACGGATTCTCTTCTAGTAACACCATCATAGAATCTTGGGGCTTAGACATGGAACGGCATGCAATAAAAGTTAGTGAAAAACAAGAAACCTCGCTGCCTGGTATCTATGCGATCGGCGACATCGCATATAAGGAAGGACGCCCCGCTTTGATTGCTTCTGGTATGGGAGAAGCACCAACAGCTGTCAACAATGCCTTGCTTTATGTTTATCCTGATCGGCGTCAACCCGCCCATAGTACCGAGTTGATGCTAAAATACAAGCACTAAAATTTGTTTAAGGTCAATGAAAAGCTTTGAGAAGTTTATTTTAAAAAAGTATAATATAATGATCAATAGCATAAGGAGAAGAAATATTTGGCAAATTTAATCGATTTCGTTTTACACATCGACAGCCACTTAGTTAATATTGTCAATAACTTTGGCGGCTGGACCTATCTAATTTTATTCATTATCATTTTTGTAGAGACTGGTGCAGTAGTTTTACCTTTTCTACCCGGAGATTCCTTACTATTTGCCGCTGCTGCCCTGGCAGCCAACCCAGATTACGGGTTAAACATCTGGATCTTTTTGTCCTTATTTCTAGCAGCACCTATTCTCGGTGACAGTACCAATTTTATGATCGGTCACTTTCTTGGAAATAAGTTAAAATCGGCCAGCCGGTTTCAAAAAGTAGTCAAACCAGAATATCTGGAGCGAACGGAAAAGTTTTTTGAAAAACACGGTGCAATGTCGATCACCCTGGCACGCTTCATGCCGATCATCCGAACATTTGCTCCTTTCATTGCGGCTGGATCTGGCCTCAAGTATAATAATTTCATTAAACACAATGTCATTGGAGCAATAGCTTGGGTCGCCCTTTGTTGTGGTGCTGGTTACTTTTTTGGAAACATGCCCTTTGTTAAAGAACACTTTTCAATGATAATCATTGGCATCATTATCATCTCATTGATCCCCGCAATCGTAGGAATCATCAAAGGAAGTTCCGAAAGTTCTAATTCAGAACCAGACGAGTAATAAATAATTCGAAGAATAAAAAAAGATCTTAAAGTTGTTTTGAAAAAACAGCATTAAGATCTTTTCATTTGTGCGTTTTTAAGCTCTTTTTACCAATAAAAATGACTGCTAGCATAGCAGCAATAAACAAGATAAAAAAGAGCACGAAACAAGCCAAGAAAAACTTATCCGGTAAAGCATCGATGATCGGATCTTTCAAGGGATCAAAGACCCAGTCATTATTTCTAAACAAGATCTTATGAAAGATCACAAAAAACTGCTGAAAAGAAATACTCATCAGCACCAGCAAAAAAATCATTCCTGTCAAAGTGATCTGTGCAGGGGCGATCAAAGTCCAAGGCATTTGCTGTTTTTTCAAACGGTGCAGGTGATACACACTGAGCGGAACACCAACGATCATTACAAAATAATCTACCAGAAATAACCGTTTAACATCAGCAAAATGTTGCAGTCCATTTGCCGAACTGGGTAGGGTCATATCCAGCTTATGCACCCACGGAAAATTCAAGTAATTTAACAAGTGCTGGTAATCAGTGATCAGTCCCTTTCTTGTCAAGCTAACCGTCTGTGCCAGATGCTGCTGATCCACAAAGAAATAGTATAAGGGCTGAAAGTTAATAACCAGCGCAATACATAATGCAAATATCGTTAAAAATAAAACGCCATTTAAAAATAACTGGCCCTTTGGTCTACTTATCATTAATTATCTTCCAATCATCGAGCGAATCAATTTCATAAGTCGGCTTGAGTGGCTTTTGCTGGACCTGCTCTTTAGTAGAAACACCTGTATATACTAGCAAGGTGTCCATTTCAAAATTGATCCCTGCTGTAATATCAGTCATGTAATTGTCACCGACCATGATCACTTGATCTTTTTGCAAGCCCATTTGAGCTAAAGCCTTCTCCATAATAATTGTTTCAGGTTTACCGATATATGTGGCTTTTTGCTGTGTAGCTCTTTCTACTAAAGCAATTAAGGAACCAGCACCAGGGACTAAACCTCTTTCGTTTGGTAAATTAGTATCTGCATTAGTTCCAATGAAACGTGCGCCTTTTTTAATAGCTAAAGTAGCTAACTCAAACTTGTGATAAGTAGCATCATAGTCCAACCCTACAACAACATAATTCGGAGCTTCTTCATCAAATACGAACCCCCGTGCTAACAATGCTTTTTTTAAGCCGATCTCACCAATGGCATAAACTGACCGCTTGTTAATATCAAGGTCTGCCAGATAGTCGGCTGTTGCTAAAGCAGATGTAAATACATTTTCCAAAGAAACATGAATATCGAAATTATCAGCTAAGTTTTGTACTACTTTTTCAGGTTCCTGAGTACTATTATTAGTTACAAATAAAAATGGGATATTTGCTGCCTGTAATCTCTCAATAAACCCTTTGGCAGCTGGTATTTTTTCTTTTCCACGGTACATTGTTCCATCTAGATCGATCATATATCCTTGGTAATTTTTCATCAAATTTCTCTCTTTCTGCATTAAATTAACACCACTATTTATTTTTGTCGAATAACAAAATGCCTTTTATTTGCATGTTTGTTTTCTCTTTTAGTTCGTGTAGGCTGTTTTTTCTTCCTTGAATGAACTGCATAGGTCTTCTCTGTGGTGTAAGGAGTGTTTTTGGGCTTCCTTTTTCTTTGACGATGCTTGCGATTTTTACTGACAGTCGTTGTTTTGTGCCCTTTATTTGGCCGTTCGTTACCATAAAGTTCCTTGTCTAATGCAGAACTCGGCTGTTGTTTTTGCACTTCTAAATTACGCAATACAAAGTACGGGCAACCAAAATTACAATATTCAAATAAATAATCTTGCAAACGCGTGATATTTTGTGAAGGAAGACCCTTTTTACTTCCATTCTTNCTGATCAAAACCCATATCACCAACTATATAATCATACTTAGTCAAGATGTCGCTAAAACGTTCTTCTAATTTTTCAAGGTCAAATCCTTCGTGAAAATTAACCAATAACTCGTACGGTCGACCATCGATCGTCAAATGAGTCTTATCAGTCATCACTACTTTGCTAGCATATGCCTTGATAGCTTCAGCTTTTTTCGCCAGCTGGGCTTCCCTTCGTTCTTTCTTTTCACTATTCACTAAAGTTTCCTCCATGATTTAAAACAAAATCAATTATACTATACTGGATATTTCCGCGCAAAATGCTCCCCTAAAGCGTCACGCAAAAAACGATCTCCAATGTATGAAATATTTCCTGCAATTTCAAGCGTGGGGAAAAACGGCCCATAAATAAAATTATCTACTGTTCCCAATGTGTATGTTTTTTCTAAATCGAGTGCATGTCCGTGCCATAAGACCTGCTTTTCAGCAGCGTCATATCCGATTCCATCATAAACCAGTTCCCCGAAAACTGTTCCGCGAAAACCATTGCCCTTAACGACAGAACGGCGGAGGTGATTGCGATTTTTTTCCATTTCACGAACTAAACGCCAAATATTATACCCTGACAACTTAGCCCGGACCATTCTCATCGGATGGGGCAATAATTGATGAAGATCGTTTCTAGTCAACACCCCTTGTTTTAGATCTCCTAAGAACAAGCCGGCATTTAAGATAGCTGTTGAAGTTCCCGTCACCTCTTCAAGAGCTTGTAAGCCCTCTTGCATCAAGGCAGAATCGCGGACCCGTGAGCCAATATAACCCTGTGGCAAAACCGCGACTTTATGCGAGTTTAAGCTATGTTGACCTTTTTTAGTATAATTTGCGATCTCAGTTTCATCCCCCATGGCTTCAGGAAGATCAGCAGTCGCAATTGTTGACACCGTTTTACTGCTGATCTGATGCTCATCCGTTGAAAAAGAGAGCGAAACCTGCCCAATATACTGCCCCCATTTACCGGCAGCACACACTAAAGTATTACCGTCGACTTCACCATTTTCCAATAAATGGTGCGTATGACTGCCTAAAATCACATCAAACTCTGAATATTTTTCAGAAATATAACGATCCATATCGATTCCTAAATGAGACATCAAGACCAAAATATCAACTCGCGGCCGTAACATTTTTACCATTTCGGGTAAGACCCGATCGACATCTAAAGCCTGCCAATCATTCATCTCATAGGTCGGTCCAAATGGAGCAGTACAGGCCAACAAACCAACTTTAGTATTATTTTTAGTCTTGATTATTTTTGACACTTTGACCCAAGAAGGCCTTTTTTTAGTGCGCAGATCGATCAAGTTGTCCAAAATAACTGGAGCCTTGCTTTTCGTATACAGCTCCTCTAGTTGTTCATGCGAGTTGCCGATCCCCTCATTATTGCCGATCGTCAACGCATCATAACCAACAGTATTCAATAAGTCAATGTTGAACTTGCCATCAGTTGCTTCTGTCAAAGGATGGACTCGATCCATCGCGTCACCAAGATCGACCGTGATCACTGTTTGCCCCTGACTTTCCAAGTCTTTTTTTGTACTTTGCAGATATCTTCTCACTTTTGGCCAATTTTCAAAATGAGAATGAAAATCGTTTGTGTGTAAGATCGTAATTTTTTCATTCATCGTCTTTAAACCTATTTCCTTTTCTGAAAGTCTATCTTTTTGTTTTTTACCAATTCAACCACTTCTTTTTGCGAAAAGGGCTGTCCGAATGGTCGCTTATTTCCCGACAAGTAGTCAACCTCCGGCGTATCGACACCAACATTGATGTTAGATGCAAAATTCACAGAGTAGTGATGAATATGTCCATGTAAATTAATGCTGTTAACTGAGATTCCAAGCATTAACGGATAATGCGTTAGAAAAAATTGATAATGATCAAACTTGAGTATCAAGCCAACATCATGAAAAAGAAATTTAGTTTTGCCCGCCGGTGTTTGCAATTGATTACGACTTAAATATTTGATCAGTGCACGCGGATCATGGTTGCCCTTAATAAAAACGATCTGTCCATTGAGCTTAGATAAGACATCAAGTACTTTTTTGTATCCCGACCGATTAGATGTTATTCGTGCTATATCGCCCAAATGATAGACTGTATCTTCAGGGCCAACAACATTGTCCCAATTGTCAATGATCGTTTGGTTCATTTCAGTCACAGTCAAAAAATCACGATCAGCAAAATTTAGATCATGTTTCAAATGTTCATCAAAAAAATGCGTGTCCGCTGTAAAAAAAATCATTTTCTCGCTCCTTGCTGCTTCCTCGTTGTCAATTTTACACTGAATCTTGCCACAAAAAAAGATTCTGCTCTCACTTGCGAATAGATCAAATAAAAAACAGCTGCTAAACACGAGGATTATCTCAGTCTATCAGCTGTTTTAACTTAAATATTATTATTCAGGAAGTCTCAGTTTTTCTTTAGAGATCCACTGATCGATCTGGTTCAAGAAACTACTGAATTCTTTCTTGTCTTTGAATGAAGGAAAATCACCCAATAATACCTGCTCTGCTTGATGAGCATCGTTGCCCTTCTTTTGTATCAATAATAATGATTTTTGTGAGTTTTCTGATGCAAACAACTCTGTCGGAAGGTTTAATAATACTTGCAAATAACCCACCTGTTGAATATATCTTAACAAAGTCTGCGCTTCTTTAGTTTCAAACAATCCTCGGGGGATCACAAAAATACCGATTCCTCCCGGCTGCAAAGACTCTAATGAGCGCTCGATCAAAATATGATGCACGTATGAGTGACCACTCTTGGCATGGGTTGCAAATCTTTGTACCCTTTCATCCAATGGATAATAGCCGACCGGTAAATCACTTAGCACAACATTAGCTGGCTGCAAAGGCAGGTCTGCGATCGCATCCTGATGGATCAAATCAATATTTTGCTTTTCAAGTTGCGCCGCAATACTTGCAATAGCTAACAATGTGTCATCATTGTCAACGCCAACGCCGTGTATATTTTGCCAGCCATTAGCTTGCAGACGATTCATGACAACTTCGAGTAAATTTCCTGTACCCACAGCTAGGTCAAGTATTTCAAGACCTTGGTTGGGTCGACTCACCTTTTCTACTAAATATTCAAGTAAAACCCCAATAGAATCAGGTGTCATCTGATGGTTCGCCTGGATTTTTTCTTCACGATAGGATCTTAACAACACAAGCTGGATGACTTGTCGCACTTCTTCTTGGGTAAAATGCTCAAAATCAAGTTGCTGATAGACCTCTGTTAATCTGGCAACAACTTCTTCATCTAATTCTTGATCTTTATTATAAACTTCTCCGCCTCCAAGTATGTCATCGGCCACTTGAATGAAAGCATCCAAGTATGAAAGATCTTCTTTTTTTTGTACCAAATCGATCGCTTGTTCAAGCAAATCAAATGTCTTCTTGATATCTTCTATTGTCAACTCGTTCACCTCAATTATCTTCTAATACTTTAGTGTACAGACCGACTCAAGGATTTTCAAGTCTTGGCCGCCTCTTGTGAACATTATAATGCAACAAATGCTGTTAATGTTTCTGATCGTCTTGCCAACTCTTGACCGAAAAGACAAATTTTTGCTGATTATTTAACCAAATAATACATTTTTCTTTGTCTCTTTGAGCATGACCTAAGTTAAAAACAAGTTTTTGCTGGTCAGTTAAATTATTAGCAACAGCCATATTTTTCATTGTCTGAGCTTCATTTTGCTGGATAATTTCGATATATGTTGTTGCACTAGTATGGTAATACGCAATTTGTCCGACGATCATTGTGCCAGCAAGCATTAAAAATATCAACGCTGAAAAGAAAAGATCTCCAGATATTTTTTTATTCATTTTATTCTTCACTTTCAGCAGAACGAAAAGCAATCTTTTCATGATACTTGACCCCATTTAAAATGAGATTCATCTTTAAATATGGTGCACAAAAAGAGAGTTTGCCACTATCTAAATTAAACAATAACGGCATATAACCTTCCCTTTTCCCAAACATGACCAAGCGGTCGCCACTGACCTTTAAGGAATAGTCCATCTGCTTTTCTGGGCTATAAAATAAAATTTGTCCGCCTTCAGACTTGCGATACTCCAAATTTAACTGATCAGATTGCAAGCAGGCAATAGCTGCGACCAACTGAAAGTGATCAGTCCGCTGGCTGACTGAACCCTCTTTGCGCCTATTTGACAGAAAACCTGTTAGCAAAAAGATTGCCAACAAACTAACACTTAACGAAATTATCGTTTCGACCAACGTAAAAGCAGCCACTTTATTTCTTGATTTGCACTGACATTGTTTGTGTCCCATTTTTGACCTCAATACTTCTTTTATTTGTGATATCAGAATTAGCTGACAGTTCATTGCTTTTGCTGAGCAATTGGCTGGATAATTCAACTTTTCGGACTAAACTGTTCTCTTGTCTACTAGCACGCGTGTCAATGGAACAATACATCAAAATGAACAACGACACGATCCATAGGGTGACCAATGAGTCTGCCAAGATAAATGCCGGCCTAGTTTTTAACTTTTTGTACACGATACTGTCCCCCAAATCCTAATTCGAAAATTATGTTATAACTTACCCCGCCTAAATCCGAGTTGATCTTAATTGTTTGAGGTTGTGTTCCTCCATTTGCATAAATCTTTTCCTCTCTTTTTCCGCCTTGAACGTGCATTGTTTTTGGCAGAGCGATTTGTTTTTTATCGGCCGTATCAGTCCCGCTTGTAAATTGAACGGAGTGGTTGAGAAAAAGAGCTAATCCAGCTGTCTTTTGGCGATGACTCCGAACGACTAAACTTGTCCAATTCTGCCTAAAATTTAACCAAAATTCGTCTTCTGCCATTTTATTAGTCGTTTCTGAACTAGGTACAAATTGTAATATACAAATCAAAGCTATCAGAAACAAAACGATACTCATTTCTAATAATGAAAAACCCGTTTTTTTGCCATAACAGCTTTTATTCATCAGTCTTTCCTATTTGCAAACCATCCTTTTGGATCTGTTTGATCTGGGCATCGCTGAGATAACCGCTTTTTTTCAGATCATCAAGTGTTATCGAAGTCGAATCACCAACATTATGATCTTCTTTGTATAATTCAACTTGGGAATTTAGCTCAGTTTGCAAAGCACGGTCATTAATTTTGATTGCCCGTCCTCTTTGTTTACTAACATTTGGAATAACTATTAAGATCAATAAGCTGATAATGAATAGGACAATTGCCATTTCTACAAGGGTAAATGCCTGCACTTTTTTCTTTTTCATTAGTAGATCCCTCCAATACTTGAATATAACGGCAGTAAGATTGCTAAATAAGTACCAATAATAATTGCAGCAATCACCAAAAACAATAACGGTTGGACCCAAGTCAGCAATCGTTCAGAACCTCTGAGCAAATTACGGTAAGAATTTTGAGAAAAAATTGCTAACTCTTTACTCATTTCCTCTTTAGTATCGCCATTATTTAGAAAAAACAATAGTTCATGTGGAATAAAGGAATAACGCAAAATAAAATCTTCAACCTCACTTCCCTGATTTAAAGCAGCATCTAACTCATACCCTAATTGATAATAAATGGAGTTCTTTTTAAAATCTCGCAAATACAGACAGATCTGCTGAATATCAAGCCCACACTGAAAAAGCAGCGAAAGATCAAAAGTGATGATATATGCACAATATAAACGATAAAGTTGACCTAAAATAGGGAGTTGGGCATACCAGACATGCCGAGTTAAGCTTTTTTGCTTAACCCACCAATGAATTACCTTGCTTAAATACATAATGACCGCTAACAGGCATATAGTTATGGCACCTTTAACTAAATGAACCGGATCCTTAAAAAAAGGTACAGACTGACCTGGATCGACTACATTAGAAAAAGCAGTCAATTTTGGTACTAGCCAGATCTTGATCGAGGTACATAATCCGGCCAATAAAACAAGCAGCATTAGTGGGTACAATAACAATCCCTTTAATTTTTGAAGCTGTTCATTAAGACGAAATAAAAACTTCCCTAATTCTTTGATCGCCTGCTCCAGGTTTCCATGCTGCTCGGCCATTTTAATTTGAAAATATGTTTGTTTTGAGACCCACGGCTCAACAGTCTGACTGAATGTGGCACCCAAACTTAACTGTGTGATTATCTTCTCTACCTTATTTTGTAGTTTGGGGTCAAGCAGCTTAACATTAAGCAAGCTTTTTTTTAGAGAAAAACCTGCTTGAAGCATATCTGCCAAAGAAGTGAAGAATGCGGCCTGCTCTTTTAAAGTGACTTTTTTACCCAAATAAATATTTTTCTTTTGCAGCGACCGTGATTTCTCCTTTTTGAACACATTTCGTAAGATTCTTCTTCCACTCATCTGTCATAACACCCCGCTTGTTTTGTCTGATTTCATCCCATGAGGTTTGATTCAAAGTTAAAAGATCAAATAACACCTTAGCTGAGCCGGCAGTAGTCTCGATCAAACGCTGGTATGAAACCAGTTGAACAGTTTGTTCCAAGTCATATTTAGAAACTCCTAAATTTATTAACCGTAAAAACACGCCATAAACATTTTGTGCGTGAACTGTGCTCAAAACCAAATGTCCGCTTAGAGCAGCTTTGATCGCAATTGCTGCAGTTTGTTCATTGCGGATCTCTCCGATCACAAAAACATCAGGATGTAACCGTAACGCCGCGGTCAGTAGCCTTTCATATGTCATTTGTGCCTTATTATTTACCTGTAATTGTAAAAAATTTGGTTCATATATTTCCACGGGATCTTCAATGGTCATAACTAATTGAGCTTGTAACTTGCGTGCAAAAGTGTACATAGCAGTTGTTTTTCCGGACCCCATTGGACCTGAAAATAAAATTAGTCCCCTCCTTTTGCAAGCAGTTAAGATCTGGGAAAATTGTTGTTGTTGAAAATAGTTTTCATTTCTAAAATCATTAGGATAAATAAATCTAATTACCAGTGATTCTTGATCTAAGAAAGTGCCCACACTAGAAAAACGACAAAATATTTTATGTCCTTTTTGTTCATAGGTCCACGCCCCAAGTTGTGGCCTGCGCCGTTCGCTTAAACTCATATCAGCCTTAAATTTAAAAAAATTTATTAAATGAATTGCTTGATTTGCCGAAATTTTTTTGTAAAACTCAAATTTTGCCGCAGTACTAAAACTGATTTCATATCCTTTTACTTTAGGTAAAATATAGATGTCACTCACATGTCGTCTGATTGCTTCTTCGAAAAGTTCCACAATTTCTTCATTCATCTTGAACCTCCTTTGCTATAAACATATACGCAAAAAACAATGATCTGCGTTTATTAAATTTAATTTATGTAAAATCAAGACAGTCGCTCTGCCAAAGCTATGAAAAAAGCGCAAAAAAAGCCCCGGACCTTCTCAACGTATGAGACGGTCCGAGACTTAAAATCTGGCTAAAACATCTAACTCAGATCAATTATTATAATTAAAATTCAGCAGATGTGTAGACTTCAGAAACATCGTCTTCATCTTCTAAATGATCGATCAAACGTTGAACTTTTTCCAACTTATCATCTGGAACTTCAACCGTTGTCTTTGGTACCATTGTTAACTCAGCACTAGCTAATTCGTATTTCTTTTGCAGTGCATCGCGAACTTCTGGAAATGCTTTTGGATCGGTGTAGATCTCAAAAACATCATCGTCTGTTTGCAAGTCATCAGCACCTGCATCGATCACATCTTCAAACATTTGATCTTCATCTGCATCAAGGCCTTCACGAACAATGGCGATATAACCCTTGCGGTCGAACATAAAGCTGACCGAACCAGATTCTCCCAAACTCCCGCCATTATGACTGAAATCTGCTCGTACAGCTGAAGCAGTCCGATTACGATTATCAGTTAACGTGTGAACTAAAAATGCAACGCCTGCAGGTCCATAACCTTCATACGTGATTTCTTCGTAATCAGCACCATTGGCACCACTAGCCTTATCGATCGCACGTTTAATGTTATCTTTTGGCATGTTAGCAGAACGAGCTTTATCCATCATTAGGCGCAATTGTGGGTTCGAGTCTGGGTCAGGACCGCCACTCTTTGCAGCCATATAAAGTTCTCGTGATATTTTTTGGAAAATTTTCCCACGCTTTGCATCCTGGGCGTTTTTACGACCTTGGATGTTATGCCATTTTGAATGTCCTGACATTTCATATACCTCTTTCCGAAAATTTATTTCTATGCGACAATAGCCATAATAAATGTTACCAAATCATAGGTGGTAACGCAAACTTTTTTGCAAATATAAAGGCGTTTAGGTCTCACGGAGAATAGCCATCCCCTCAAATAAGCCCAACGCCTTACAGATTATTTACTTGATCCACGCTTAATAAAGCCATATGGCAAATCGATAGTCTTTTGTGTCGACTCTTCTTTATTCATCATTTTAGTCAAAAAGCGCATTGAAACAGCGCCAATATCGTAAAGCGGCTGAGTAATGGAAGAAAGTTGCGGACGAACGATCTCTGTTAACTTGGAATTGTTGCTGGTAATGACCTCAAATTCGTCTGGGATCTTGGCACCAGCATCGCGAGCGCCATTCAAAACACCAGCAGCCAATTCATCATCGGCAACAAAAGCTGCTGTCGCACGTGCCGAAGCCAACGCTGGCCATAAAACTTCACCGGAACGGTAACGATAGTCTGTTTCAAAAACTAAGCTAGGATCATACTCTATCCCATTTTTAGCTAAAACGTTCTTGTAACCTTTCAACCGATATTCACCATTGATCGGGTCTGATAATGGACCTGAAACAAAAGCGATCCGCTTATTGCCATGATTGATCAAGTTAGAAATGGCACTTTCAACCGCTTCAACATAATTGATATGAACACTTTCAACTTCGTCTTTTTGGTCAACCGAACCTGCTAAAACGATTGGTATTTTAGCACGTTTGAATTGAGCACGCAGTTCATCAGTTAAGTTATGTCCCATGAAAATGATCCCATCAACTTGCTTAGCTAATAAAGTATTCAGAACTTGAATTTCCTTTTGGTGGTTACCATCTGAATTAGCCAAGATGATATTATATTTATACATCGAAGCAACATCATCGATACCACGTGCTAAAGATGAAAAATAAACGTTAGTTACAGCCGGGATAATTACACCAACAGTAGTAGTTTTTTTACTTGCCAAACCTTGAGCAACCGCATTGGGACGATAATCCAAACGATCGATCACTTCTAAAACCTTTTTTCGCGTAGCTGGTTTAACATTTGGATTACCATTCACTACACGAGAAACAGTTGCCATGGAAACACCGGCTTCTTTAGCAACTGTAGAAATAGTAACTGCTTTTTCTTCTCTTGAATCCATATTTTTGTCCCTTTCTTACTCTTTAATGTTTTAATTTTCATTTTACTTTCAATCAACATTATCTAATCTAACAGACTTTCAGCAAAAATGCAAGCGTTTCAAGAAAAAAGTGACAATTATTTTCAATGAGTTTTCATCAGCTTTTTTCAAAGAGTTAAAACCTCTTTGTGTTATAATGACACTGTTAATTTTAATAAAGGAGCGATTTTATGTCTCATATTAGTTCCGTTCAAAAATGGTTAGCCGACAATGATTACGATGTTGCCTACGTTAGCGATTTTATGAACATCCAATATTTCACAGGATTTTCGAGCGATCCGATCGAACGTATTCTGGCACTTTTCATCTTTCCTGATAAGGATCCATTTATCTTTGCACCAGCATTGGAAGTCGAAGCAGTTAAAGAAACTGGGTGGAAATACCCTGTGTTCGGTTACCTCGACCACGAAGATGCTTTTGCCAAGATTCATGACCATATCGTTGACTTAGAAGGCTCTCCCAAAAAATGGGCAATTGAAAAGAACAATTTAACGGTGGAAAAATTTACTGCGGTCCAAAAACAGTTTCCACAAGCTGAATTTAACGGCAACTTAACGCCTTTTATTGAACAGCTAAAACTCTTCAAAACGCCTGAAGAATTAAAAGACTTAGAAATTGCTGGTAAATGGGCTGACAAAGCCTTTGAAATTGGCTTTAACGCCCTCGCTAAGGGTAAAACTGAGCAAGACATTGTCGCTGAGATCGAATATCAACTTAAGCTTCAAGGCATCATGCACATGAGTTTTGACACGTTGATCCAAAGTGGTGCAAATGCTGCCGAAGCACATGGTGCTCCCCGCAAAGTAAATGTTAAACCTAATGAGCTTTGCCTTTTCGACTTAGGTGTCGTTTATAATGGCTATATTTCTGATGCCACCAGAACAGTGGCTTTTGGTGAGGTTAGCCAACACGCCCAAGATGTTTATAAAGTCTGTTTAGAAGCACAATTAACAGCTCAGGCAGCTGCAAAACCTGGGATCACTGCAGCGCAGCTCGATAAAATTGCTCGTGACATTATTGATAAAGCTGGCTATGGAGAGTACTTCAACCACCGTTTAGGTCATGGTATCGGTCAAAGTGAGCACGAATTTCCTTCGATCATGGCTGGTAATGATCTCGAATTACAACCTGGAATGTGTTTCTCTATTGAACCAGGCATTTACATTCCCGGAGATGTCGGGGTCCGGATCGAGGATTGTGTCCATATCACAGAAAATGGCGCAAAACCTTTCACGCATACATCTAAAGAATTACAAGTATTACCACTTAAATAATATTTCAAAAATGGAATTGATTTTAACGATCAATTCCATTTTTTTGCACTAATAAAAAAGCTCTCGCAATCTAGTGCGAGGGCCTAACTATGTTGAACTATTCAAAAACTAATTTTTATGTGGATAGAATTTTTCTGTAGGATGAAGATCTTCCTGTTCAGCTGTTTGCTTTGCCTTACTGAATGCGGAACGATGGTCGATCACAATATCGTCTTGCATCACGTCGGTTTCATCTGCCATATTTTGACGAGCTGAGTCTAAATGTCCCTTAAGCTTACTTGTTGAGTCTTTTAAAGATGATAAAGCTGCCTGAACATTAGAACCCGCAAAATCAACAGCTTTTCCTTCAATATCAGCAGCCTTATCACGACCACTTGCAAATGTATCGTCTAGCTTAACGGCTAGTTGATCTTGCTGAGAAGCTGTCAGTCTATGCCAATACACATAAGCACCGGCTAAGACAGACACCCCCACACCAAATCCAATTAGAAATGATTTTTTCATAATTAGATTTCCTCCTTAGAAGTCTTCTTGCCCTTTCTGTTTTTAAGTTTTCCGAATAACTTTGAACCAACAGCAGCAATAGAAGAGAATTTCGAAACATTGCTCATCGTACGCGTAGAATTAGCGACCTTTCTAGCTGCGCCCTTACCAGCTGTATTTAAATCAGAAACACTCTCACTCAAATCAGCAACAGCGGTAAATAAAGGATCGATGGTCTTGACTTTCCCATTAACATCTTCAACCAGATCATTGGCCTTATCTAATAAATCATTGACTTGGTCCAACATCGAATCGGCATCCTTGGTCAAGGTATTGACCGTGTCATTGACCTCATTTAAAGTTTGTACTAAACGGATCAAAACACGACAAAGATAAATCACCAAAATCAAAAAAGCTATCGCAGCTATTAGCCCTGCAATTTGTCCAAAAGTTATTTCCATGATCATTTCCTCCTAAATAAAATAAGTCATAAAACAATAGCCATATTATTCTTTGTCCTAAATAAAGTATGATCTATCAACAGCTCAATCAATAACAGACTATTACCTTAAATGATTCTTATTGTTTAAAGAATATCATTACAAGAATAAAACTTCAAGTGAACTCTTTTATCCTGAACGATCTCTACTGAAAAACCTGATTTCTTGAGCCTTTTTCATTCTATTTTCGGGAAAAGGCAGCACATTTTTTCATTAAAAAATAATTTTAACTTTAAATTATTTCAAACTAGCAAGCTTTTTTTGTTATCATGAATGTATAAGTCAAAAAAGGAAGTGACACATTTGTATTTTGCTCAAAGCAATTGGTTTCTAGCCGCTAAGGGTAAAAACTTTTTTAAATTCAACGTTTTTCAACGTTACATTGAAAATTTTGATTGGGATAAAGCTATTACTTCCCTTCTGCAAACTTTAGGATCACTAGTCTTAGTCTCCCTGCTTTTCTTTATCGTTAATTTTGTGGGAAAAAGATTGATTCGTCGTGGCTTTGAATCACGTAAAAAATCTAATAATCAGCATTTGTCAGAAAATCGCAAAGCAACTATTTTTACATTGTCTCAAAACATTTTCCACTATGCGATTTTGTTCTTTTACCTCTATGCTGTACTTTCGATTTTAGGTATCCCAGTTGGTACATTGATCACTGGTGCCGGAATCTTAAGTGTTGCGCTTGGCTTAGGTGCTCAGGGTTTCGTGACGGACATTGTCACTGGTTTTTTCATCTTGTTGGAAGAACAGTTTTCTGTCGGAGAGTATGTTAAATTGGGAGCTGTGCAAGGTACGATCCATGCGATCGGCTTAAGAACAACACAGATCTTAGGCTACGACGGTACACTTCACTTCGTGCCTAATCGAAGTATTACGATCGTCAGCAATTTTTCCCGTAATGACATGCGTGCTTTAATAGACATCCGTGTTGACCCTAATAAAGACATCAACCAGATGGAGCGGATCATTTCACAGGTCAATGACAGACTAACGCCGCAATACAGCGAGATCACGATCCCACCACAAATTTTAGGGACCGTTGACCCCGGAAACGGAACGTTAGTTGTCAGAGTAACTATTTATACTAAAAACGGAGCACAATACTCGATCCAACGTGAATTTCTCGCAGCTTATTTAGCTGCTCTCAGCGAGGCAGGCTTTGAGATCCCTGCAGCACCGATCAATTTAGAATGAATGATAGCATCAAAAAAGATCTAAAAGTTACCTTATGCTAATACAAAAATTGTGTCATAAAGTGGGAAAAAAGATCACTTATGGCACAATTTTTATTTTCCTGAAAAAATTTTTTTACGTCAAAAAGACGACTGCTGCTATTTTGCTAATTTAAGTGCTCGATGTTCCAAAAATCCACTGAATCCCGTTACTCCTGCTTTAATTGCAGCGGTATTTGGCGCCATCCGATCAGAATGTAAGGAATAAGGTGAATCTACTCCTAACCAACACATTGTCCCAGGAATCTGCGATAATAGGAAACCAAAATCCTCTCCGGTCATCGCTGGACCAGTTTCTATATACTGCAATGAACTGTCTTGAAAATATTTGATCAGATCAGTTGTTGTTTGTTCGTTATTTTCTACTGGAAAATATCCACCTTGATGCAAATCGATATCGGCTTTACAATTAAAGGAATAAGCAACTCCCTTGGCGATCTTTTCGACTTGATTTTGAATTTCTAAATTGATGTCTTGTGTTAAAGCTCTAATCGTTCCATCAATTTGACATTCACCTGCAATAACGTTTCCTGTCGTACCGGCAGTCATATGTCCAAGTGTCACGACTCCTGCTTTAATAGGATCGATCCTGCGGCTCATGATCGTCTGAACTTGGGACACGAAATTTGCTCCACATACTACCATGTCGTTAGCTTTCTGAGGAAACGCCGCATGACCGCTTTGACCAGTGAACTTGATATGGATCTCACAAGTACCTGCAAACAACGTTCCTTGGCGGCAGCCAATGGCACCAACGGGTAAGCTAGGATCATCATGAATAGCATAAATTTCCTCAGGCAGCCAATCCCCAAATGCTCCACTTTTAAACATTTGCATGCCTCCGCTGGCATTTTCTTCTGCAGGTTGAAAAACAAAGGTGAGTGAAACAGGAGGCTGCTTTTGTGCAAATTTGCTCAGGATCCCAAGTGCCACCGTCATATGTATGTCATGCCCACAAGCATGCATTTTCCCTGGATGTTTCGAGGCAAAAGGCAAGCCTGTTTTTTCTGTGACCGGTAATCCATCAATATCAGTCCGATAGCCCAAAGTATGGCTGCTATCTTTTCCTAGCACATGGACTAATATCCCTGTTTTCCATGTTTTTATTTCCAAAAATTCTTGCGGCATTTCACGAATAAATGCTAATAATTTTTGTTGAGTTTCAAATTCTTGCATCCCGATTTCTGGAATTTGATGTAAATCTCGATACATTTTGAGCAATTTTTCATTATTCATTCTAACCGGTCCTTCCACCTAAAAAAGATTGTTACTATTCTATCAAAAATTACAAAAAAAAACCGAATTTTCGACTTTGAAATCCGGCTTAATATTTGCTTGTACTTAAAGCTTCCTCAAATCGTCAACCAAATCGACCTTAGAATCTTGGACATCAGTAACATTCTTGATTTTCTTAGCTGGTACTCCTGCAACAACACTGTTTGCTGCCACATCCTTTGTAACAACTGATCCAGCTCCTACAACAGCGCCTTTACCAACAGTTACTCCTTCCAAAATAACTGCATTGGCACCGATCAGCACATCATCTTCGATCGTCACAGGTTTAGCTGAGGCTGGTTCGACAACACCAGCAAGCACCGTTCCAGCACCAATATGACAATTATTACCTACTAATGCACGCCCTCCTAGAATGGCACCCATGTCGATCATAGTTCCCGCTCCAATCTCAGCGCCAATATTAATAACAGCCCCCATCATGATCACCGCCTGGTCTCCAATCTCCACTTGATCACGAATGATGGCACCCGGTTCGATACGAGCATTATATTTTTTTTCATCTGCTAGAGGGACCCCAGTATTCCTTCCACTAGTCTCTATCTGTGTTTTAGTAATTGCTGGTGTTGAGTTTAAAAATTTTTGGACATCGGCCCAATCTCCAAAAATGACCCCCGCTTGATCGCCAACATACGCATCGATCATACTAGGAAACTCCAGGTCTTTCAAATCACCCTTGATATACGCTTTGACTGGGGTCTTTTTTTCTGAATTAGCGATTGTTGCGATAATTTTTTGTGCGTCTAACTCTGCCATTTAACTTCCTCCAATTAAAATTACATACGTCAGTAAAAAATATAATAAACAACTGCTTAGAATTTGCTTGTTATCAACTTACTTTTTTCAATAAATACGTAGTTTTTAGTCAAATTAAGGTACATCATACTTACAGGTCTGACAAATCTTAAAAGCGGTTCAAACAACCGCACTTTGTCAATTCGAGCGGATACTATCTGCTTTTTCGATCAATGGTTTGATCTCGTAATTATTACCAATTTCATGTGCCATGTGATTAACACTTTTAAGCAACTCACGCCGAGTAATGATACCAGTAAAAATTTCTTGCTCGTCAACAACAACCACAAAGTTTTCATCAACCAAGATGTGTAAAATATCCTCTAGCTTAAAAGGCTTTTGAATAGTATGCACATCTTTTTCCATGACATCAGCAACTGTATGTTTAGTTAAATTACTAGGGTCAATTCCGTTTAACCCTAGCATCGTCTCAGTGATCATAGAAAGAGACAGTAACCCCTTAAAATGCTGTTTGCTATCCAAAACCGGGATCTTAGCGTAACGAACTTTTGTTAAAACAAGAAATGCATGTTCCAAATTATTATTCTCTAGTACATTAGCAACCAATTCAGCAGGAATCATAAATTTTTCTTTACGCTGCTCCATTAGCTGTTCAACAGCTTTCGCTATCATTCAAACTACCTCCTTGAATTACGATCGCTAAGTATATTTTATTAAATTCAGAGGAAATTACAACAAATATCCCATAACTTGAGTAAAACTTCAAAAATAAGCAGTAAAAAAACGGGTCTAAACTTTTT
>NZ_AZFI01000190.1 GCF_001435755.1 Ligilactobacillus acidipiscis DSM 15836
AGGTATGTTGCACTTGATTTGACAATTCGGGACCAATATAAAGGATTATTCTAAAGAATATTTAGACAATGATTTAAAAAATCTTACTGCTCAAGATTTTATAGAGAAAGCAAAATATTTTCACTGTTATGTATTTATTGATGATTTTGTAAACAAGATTATTGCAGTTGGTTCGATTGGTGCATATTGGGGTAAAAATGATGAAAGTAGCTTGTTTAACATTTTTGTATCACCTAGGTATCAAGGACAAGGAATTGGTAAGCAACTTATTCAAGTATTAGAATAGGACGAATATTTTGCAAGAGCCAAGCGCATTGAAATTCCTGCTTCAATTACCGGTTTAGGTTTTTACCAAAAAATGGGTTATTCTTTTAAAAATGATAATAGTATTCTTGATGATGAACAATTATATCACTTAGAAAAGTTTAATTAAAAGCGGCTGTACTAACTAGCAGGTCATAACTTAACAGCTGTGGTCTTGTTTTTTTATTTTGGATAAGAAACAGAATTCTATACAGAGTTAAAGCCTAATCAAATAAAGCATTCAACAACAAGAGAATCCCAGGGACTATTTTGTAGTAGTGGGCCCTCAGAAACATTGCAATAACAACCTTTAATGGTAAGCTAAAAATCAAGGGGCAAAAAATGGTAAAATGATATAAAAAGTGCCCCCTGCTTTTAGTTAAAAAAGGAGGCGCTTTTTTATGGAACAAAAAGTGTTACCGATCAAGGATTCGAATGTTTTGACCCAAGTCCAACGGTGCTTACAAGAAGATTTTAAGGCTGTGGTTCATAATTACACCATTTTCCAAGTTGGCAAAGCAACTTTGTTGCGTGTCAGCGACATTCTAAGACTGAAACGGGGGAGAGATTGCTTTGATGAGCAGGGAAATGTGCAGCGGAACGCCTTTCTCCACGATCAAAGGACGGGCAAAGCAAATCATTTATACTTAAAACCGGTCACGGGTAATCTTTTGGCTTATCAGAGCTGGTTGCAACAAGCAAATTTAGTCTCGCCTTGGCTCTTTCCGTCCCTGCAGCACCCCGAAAAACACATCACAGAAAAAAATTTTATAAAATAATGCATAAAATGGGTGACCTCTTAGGTTTGAACTATTTAGGCACTCACACCATGTGCAAAACCGGCGCTTACCGTGTCTATGTCCAGTCTAACTACAATATTGGACTGGTCATGCACCTCTTAAACCATAGCAGTGAAGCTATGACGCTCGCTTATTAGGATTAGATCAGGTTAGCACCGAAAAAATGTTAGATAATATCGACTTTGGCTAAAGTATTTGCTTTTTCGGCTTCTTCTTGTGTTAAATTCTGAAAAACATGTTCTGCCTTAGCCACACGGATCAAGGTAACCGTTGCTGGCAATTGACGCTCTTTTTTATCTTTTAACAGAGCGCGTAAGGGCGTGATTCCAATTTTCTGAGCTAAAAAAATACTTTTTGGTCTCTGACTCTAGCTTAAAATTTTGCAATGGTCCCAATAACAGCAGCTTATTTCCAGTATTCATCTTCTTTGAATTCGCTCTAAAGGTTGAAAGTACCAAAACAGACCGTANGGATTGTTGTTTTAAAGTTTTTAATTATAGGGGGACTTCTTATGAGTATAGATAATTGGTTTAATGATTATGTTTCAAAAAATATAAACATAAAAAGCAAAAAAAATAGTGACGCAAAAACAAGTAGGGACTGGCTAATTAACCAAATTAAATCACTAAGTAAGAGCGAAAATGCTATTGACCTTTATTCAAGTGAGGAATTCACATTGAAAATGGGGTCATACGCTCGTAAGACACAAATAAAACCATTAAATGATATTGATCAAATGATAATTTTTTCAGCAATGGGAAGTACAGCCAATTTAGGTTCCGATAATTGGAATGAACAATATATATATGTCCCTACTGCTGCTGATAAATTGAGAAAACTAGAAGGTGATCATGGGCTTAGTTCTATTAAAGTTATAGAACAATTAAAATCTTTGTTAAAAGACATACCACAATATCAAAACGCAGATATTAACCGCAATCAGCAAGCATTAAGATTAGAGCTATCAAGTTATGATTGGGGGTTTGATATAGTTCCTGGCTTTAGAACTATTGAAAATGATGCAGGTTATTATTATTATTTAATACCAAATGGTAAAGGAAACTGGGAAAAAACGGATCCACGCATAGATCGTGAAAATTTAGAAAGTTATCAAAAAAGTTCTTTAATTAATCTAAGAGAAACAATCAGAATTCTTAAGTATTGGAGAGAGGGACATAATTCGGTATCCCAACTTAATTCATATATGTTAGAAACCATGATTTTAGACTTTATAGATAGTACTGAAAAAGAATGTGATAGTCAACGTGTCTTTATAGAAAAATTTCTTTTATATCTTTCGACTGAGATTCAAAATCCTGTGTATGACAGAAAAAATTTCCAAGGTGATTTAAATATTTTAAATTACTCAACTCAGGCTTCTATTTCAATTAAAGCAAAAGACTACTATAACGTAATAGAAAACGCCAACAAATTAGAAAAGCAGGGTTTAGATGAGCAAGCAGAAACTAAATGGGTAGACTTTTTCGGGCATCAAAATAACTAATTATGGGTAGCAAATTTAATATAAACAAACAGAATACTGAATACTCACTTAAATTGTTGACTGCACAGGGTCATCTTTATTCAAGAACAAAATTTATAGGATACACAGGGCTTATTTTAGATGTTATTCCTATACTGCTAAAGTTTTGGGTTAAAAATCAGAATATTATTGATAATACAGTAATTATTGTTACTGTATTATCAATTATATTAGCTCAATACGAAAAGCATAAAATAAAACAAGCTGCAAAAATTCAAGAACTGTTTGACATAAAAATTTTTGGTTTACCTTGGAATGAAATATTGGCAGGAGAAAAGCCAAATATTGAACTTATTAACAAAAATTCGCAAAAAAATAAGCATATGCATTATAAAGATTGGTACAATAATCCTAAAATGGATTCAGAAAACTTAAATATCCTGATATGCCAAAGAAGTAATGTTAGTTGGAACATTGAGCTTCATAAGATATGCAGGTATTCATTAGGCAGTTTACTTTTTCTACTATTTGTAGTTTGTTTATTTTTCATTTTTCTAGAAAATAGATATTTACCGGCTTTAAATAAGGCTGTAATTGTTTTACTTCCTCTAATAGTTAAATGTATAAATCTTTATATTGGGTTTGGAACTTTACAAAAAAATGAGAAATCATTACTTTCTAAAATTGATAAGTCAATACAGACTTTAGACAATATAGATTCCAAATGGACGTTACGAAATATACAAGATTACATTTTTAATAACATTCGTTGCTCTAGCATCTTAGTTCCTGATTGGATACACTCTTTAACCAAAAACAAACAAGAAAAAGCAAACAACGAAGCTATGGAAGGAATAAAAGATATTTTAAAAGAACATCTTTCTTAAATTTCAGAACACTTCTTTCTCTCAATAAGTCCCTCTTATGTTAAGTAGAGTCAGA
>NZ_AZFI01000191.1 GCF_001435755.1 Ligilactobacillus acidipiscis DSM 15836
TATTCATCAACAGGATTTGACAAAGAGCCAATTTTTATATAGGATTACGTTAGCGAGGGGACGGTAGTAAAAATGAGCGAGATAAAAGTTAGTAGCATAAAAAATATAAATAATTACGTTGAATTCAAAATAAACAGTAGCTTTGAAAGCCCCATTTTATATTTAAAGAGCAGAAAAGACGAAAGTTGTTCATTTAGAATAAAACCTCAGAAATTAAGCAAAAATGAGGTTGTTTTTCATATTCCTGCTGAAACTTTTTCGCCAACAAATATATATTATGATGCATATTTGGAATATATAAAAATGTCAGGCGATTTCATTCAGGATAGGATCAGAACTAAATCTCGCTGGCAACGCCGTTTCATTAACCTATTAAATCTGAAACATCAAAAAGTTCAACACTTTAACCAAGAATATTTAATCACCGAATATTTTGCAGTTGGTGGTTATTTAGCGTTTCAAGTTCGAGAATCGGATCAGTATGATAGTTTAAAATATCGACTTAAAGAGATGATCGCATGCTTGTTAGTGCCGTTTGTTTACTGGTATTACAAAGATTCAAAGTTAACTTATGAAAAGTTTTCCAACTACGCACGTGATAATTCTTTTTATTATTTTACATATGTACAGAAACACGAAAATAATAACAAATTATTCTATGTTATCACGAAAAATTCTCCGGATATTAACAACGTGCGACCATATCAAAAGAATATAGTTTATTTTATGAGTATTAAACATTTGTTACTTATTATAGTTTCGAAATACTTTATTGCATCTGAATCTAAGGGTCATGTTTATGCTTGGCGACATAATCAAAGTATTGCTAGGTATTGTTTAAATCGGAAACCTTTTGTTTTCCTACAGCATGGGGTTTTGGGATTAAAGCAGGTTGATAAAACTTTTTTTGCAAACAATCGTTTAAACCATGCAGATTTATTTATAACTAGTTCCGAAATTGAAAAGAATATTGTGATGAATTTTCTTGGATATCAGGATAAAGATGTAGCAGTTACTGGTCTATCTCGATGGGACAATTTTAAGAATGTTACAAAAGAAAAAAAGATTTTTGTTATGCCTACTTGGAGGGCTCAATTAGAGCTCTTGACAGATGAGCAGTTTCTTCAAAGTAATTTTTATCGTTCATACTGTAGTTTGATCCATTCAGATAAAATTAAACATATTTTGCATCAAAATGGCTATGAATTACATTTTATGTTACATCCTAAGTTTGTTCGTTTTGAAAAGTATTTTATATCCGATGATGAAAGTGTCAAAGTTTTTCATCAAAGTGAGGTTCCTCTTGATAAGGAACTTAAAACCAGTGAGCTATTAATTACTGATTATAGTAGTATCGTATGGGACGCTTTGTACTATGGATGTCCAGCTCTTTTGTTTCAGTTTGACCAAGAGGATTATTTGCAGACACAAGGCAGCTATTTGAATTTTGAAACTGATTTAAAAGACATCGTAATTAAAGATCCTCGCGCTTTATTAGATAGGATCGCAGTATTTTTACGGCAGAAAGAAGAGATAAATTTAGCAAGTTTTCAACATAAATATTTTGCTTATACTGATCAAGATAATTCTAAAAGAATTTGTGATTCAATTGGTCAGTGGGAAAGTAGTTATCAATTCATGCCATTGTATAAGAGGCATTTTTTGAAATCTAGACATTAGTCAATATAGGGGGGGGAATATGAAATTTTTAGGTTACATAAAAATATATCTATTAAGATATATTCTCGCTTTCTTTGTTCGCTTGCTTGCGCTTTTTGTCAGAGTTGATCCTAAAGTTGTACTGTTTGTTTCTTTTGGCGGAAAAGCCTATTCAGATAATCCACGCTATTTATTTGAGTATATGTGTAATGACGAAAGATTTGCTGATTATCGCTTTATTTGGGCATTTAAAAAGGCGCGTCCGATCGAAAACGCAAAATCAATTAAATTTAATTCAATTGCCTATTATTATTGGCTTGCTAAAGCAAAGTATTGGGTCTTTAACTCTAAAATGGCACCATATTATTATAAAAAGCCAACACAAATTTATTTACAAACTTGGCATGGGACACCTTTAAAACATTTAGGGCATGATATTGAGGATAATGGGTCAACATATTATCGCAGTCGGCAAAGCTATGCACAAATGGTCAAAAGCTACGATCATGATATGAACCATTGGGATTATTTAATATCTCCGAATTCTTTTTCTAGCTCTGCTTTTTCTAGTGCGTTTACCGTTCCTCAAGAGCAGATACTTGAGTTTGGTTATCCAAGGGTCGACTGCTTAGTTAATACTGGCAATACTACGATTGTGGGATTAAAGAAAAGGTATGGGATACCACTGGATAAAAAAGTTGTGCTATATGCTCCAACTTGGCGGGATAATTCGTTTGAATTGGGTGGATACACATTCGAACTTAAAGTTGATTTCAATCGATGGAAAACATACTTGTCTGAAGACTACGTGGTCCTTTTTAAACCACATTATTTAATTTCTAACCATTATCAAGTACCAAAAGGTTTAACGGATTTTGTGTTTGTTATGGATGCAAATGCTGACATTAACGATGCATACTTGATGAGTGATATTTTGGTTACAGACTACTCAAGTGTGTTTTTTGATTATGGTGTTCTTAATCGACCTATTTACTTTTACATGTATGATTTTGATGAATATGAGAATGAGCTGCGGGGCTTTTATTTAAATGTTCCCGAGGATCTACCAAATGATATTGATAAAACAGAAGAAGGATTGCTGGAAAAAATTAAGCATGCTGATTTTGATTATGATAGGCTAACGAAGTTCAATGAAAGATTTAATATTTGTAATGATGGGCATGCTAGTCAAAAAATAGTAGGGAGGGTATTTAATGAAACTTAAGTCAATCATTTTAACGACTATTTTAGGCTTATTCTATCCTTTCTCACTATTGTTTAAGGTTCAGCGTAACCGAATAACTTTTATTTCCTTAGAGCATGCGAACTTATCTAAGGACTTTAAATTACTTTATGAACACTTGCAACGAAACTCAGAATACGATTTAAAGACAGTTTTATTTAAATTTGAACCTACTTTGTGGGGGAATATAAAGTATGGGTTTGCTTGCATTCGCCAGCTATTTTTGATACAGAGTTCTCACTTAGTTATTATTGACTATAATAACTTTGTTGTTTCAAGATTTCCTCACAAAAAGCAGGTTAAAGTTTTGCAATTGTGGCATGCAACTGGAGCGATGAAGCAGTTTGGTAATGATGTTTCTCGTGATTATGTTATTCATAATTATGATTATGTGATCGCAAACTCAGAATTTTTTAAACCAATTTATGCCAGGGCATTTAATCTACCTGAAGAAAATGTAATGGTAACTGGAATACCTAACAATGATAAAATTTTCCATTCGACTTTTGTTGAAAAAACTAAAAATAGATTATTAAAAAAGTATCCAATTTTGAAACGTCGTTTGTAAAATTAAGTTAGAAATA
>NZ_AZFI01000192.1 GCF_001435755.1 Ligilactobacillus acidipiscis DSM 15836
TCAGCGAAAGTTCTAGCCAATTAAAGCAAATTGGCTAAAGGTCAGCGAGAGTTCTCTCCAACTAGCAACCAAACAAAAATTTGCAACATATCTTGGCAGTTCGTTGATTTCGACAGAAAGTTTAACATAATGCCTTGTTAAGGTGAACTTTACGATATTAGAACCCCCGTTTGTGCTAATAAGTCCAAAAGAAAAAACACTTTTCCCAGAAATAAAAAAGTAATAAGAATGGCTGAAAAGAAGTTGTTCACAATTAAAGTTCATGTTGATGGCTTTTAGACTGACATTTTTGTTATAATCTCAGTTAGAGCATAGTAAAGTACATGAAAGGATGAGTTTAAATGGTTTGGATCATTATTATTGTGATCGTAGCAATTATTGCGATCTACTTATGGTCAAGTTATAATAAATTACAACGAGCTACTAACAGTATCAATACTGCAGAAAAGCAGATCGATATTCAATTGAAATATCGGGCTGATCTGATCCCCAATGTTGTGGAAACAGTTAAAGGCTATGCCACGCATGAACAAGAAACATTTACTAAGTTGACGGAGATGCGTAGTAAAGTCGCTGATTCCAGCTTGGATGTTAATGAGCGCTCAAAGGCCGATCAGCAGATGTCGCATACTTTGGGTAATTTGTTTGCTGTAGCTGAAAATTATCCTGACCTTAAGGCAAGTACCAACTTCTTGAACTTGCAAGAACAGCTGACAACGATTGAAAATAAAGTCGCTGCAGCTCGACAGATGTATAACAAACACATTTTGTTTTATAACAATGCTGTGACTACTTTCCCATCTAATTTAGTGGCTAAGATGTTCAATTTTAGCACAAAGCCAAACTTGGAAGTTATTACTGATGAGGCCCAGCGGGAAGCTCCACAAGTTAAATTTTAAGGCGGCGACTGAGTTATGACCATTGAGGAACAAATTGCGAAAAATAAACGCAATTCAACTTTCGTCATGATCGGTTTTAGTTCTTTGGTGACTGTGATCGGCCTTTTTATCGGCTATCTCGCAGGGTGGATGACCTCCGATGATGCTGGGGGAATCTGGACGATCACCTTGATCGTTGCGGGAGCTTTTTTGGTTGCGGCACTAGGTTATTCCTTATATATTTACTACAATACGACCAGTGTCTTTATGGGTTCAGTCAATGGCAGAAAGTTGGAACCGGAAAACGCCTCGTTAGCAGAAAAACAGCTGCTTAATGTGATCGATGAATTACAGATCACAGCTGAGATCCCGTTGCCTGAGGTTTATTTGGTCGAGGACCAAGAAGCAAATGCGTTTGCGACAGGACGCGATCCAGAGCACGCAGCCATTGGTGTTAACACTGGCTTGCTAGAAATGATGAATCGTGAAGAACTAAAAAGTGTCTTGGCCCATGAAATGTCGCATATCAAGAATTATGACATTCGTTCAGGTTCGATCACTGTTGCTTTGACAAGCTTTATTGCTGGAGCAGGATATTTTTTGGTTGAACTTGGTGAAGACACTTTGTGGTTTGGTGATAGCGGCCGCAGCAATCGCAAAAAAGATGATGACAAAAGTAGTGCAATGATCGGTTTAGTAATGCTGATCGGCGGGTGGCTGATTCAATTGATCGGTGTCCCGATCGCCACACTGATGCAATTGGCCTTATCTCGGCAACGTGAGAGTCTGGCCGATATTTCCGGGGTAGATATGACCCAGGATCCGCAAGGATTGATCGATGCTTTAACCAAATTAAAGGGAGATCAAGTGCCAAGTGAGTATGCTACCAGCAAGGCGGCTACTTTATGTTTCCGAACTCCTTTGTCTAAAAAAGATCTGCAAGAAATGAAGGACAATGATTTGGAAGAGCCAAAGAAGCGTAAGTTTAATTTGACAAATTTACTCGATACCCATCCGCCGTTGGATGACCGGATCGAGCAGCTGAAAAAACTGATTGAATAAGTATTAAGCGCAGCGTTTTAAACCAACTAGATCTATTGGTTTAAACGCTGTTTTTTTATTAAGTTGGATCTAAAAAAACAGCAGGAATTTTTGCAGTTAATGGCTGTTTCACTGCAAAAGTTTCTGCTGCTTAGATTATATTAAAGGAAAAGCTGAATTTAAGTGAAATCAACGACCATCCGTCCGACGATCTCATTGTTCTTCATTTCATCGATAATGTCATTGACTTCTGACAGTTTACGCGTATGCACGATCGGCTTTACTTTTCGCTCGGCTCCGAATTGGAAAGCCTCTGCCAAGTCTTGGCGAGTCCCGACTAACGAGCCGGCAACATTGATCCCGTCTAAAACGGTTTTAGAAATGTTAAGTTGCATATCACCTTGAGGCAAGGCAATCGCTACTAATGTCCCGCCAGCGCGCAGAGCATTCACGGCATCTGTGAAGGAGTCTTTGCTAACAGCTGTGATGACGGCACTATTCACACCACCGACTTTATCTTGTAAAAGCTGTGAAGCATCTTCTTTTTGAGAGTTGATCGTCAAATCAACGCCTAATTCTTTAACAGCAGCTAATTTTTCATCGTTGATATCGACAGCTGCGACATGAGCCCCAAAAACGTTGTGGGCGTATTGATTCGACCCATTGCCCCGGTTTTAGGTTGCCAGTTTTAAGTCCTTTATAAACTGTTACGCCCGCACAGGTCAAAGAAGTAGCTTCGATCGGATCAAGGTCATCATGTACTTTCACTGCATAATCGTCAGGGACAATACATTCTTCTGCCATGGCACCATCAACGTTAAAACCAGAGTTCAAAACATTCCGACATAGAGTTTCTCGGCCAGTTGTGCAATATTCGCAGTGGCCACAGCCAGAATAGAACCAGGCGATCGAAACACGGTCTCCCACTTTCAGGTTAGTTACATCTCCAGCTGTCTTGATGACTTTCCCGACTCCCTCATGTCCGATGATCCGTCCAGGAACCTTACCAAAATCTCCAGCGGCAACATGCAGGTCTGTGTGACATAGACCACAATACTCCATTTTTACAAGAGCTTCACCTTCATGTAAAGAACGTAAAGTGACGTCTTTAAATCACAGTTATCACGAACAACGGCTGCTTTCATTGTATATCCTTCTTTCTTTAAAAACGGTTTTAACACTTTAGATGATAGATAAAAAGCAGTTGATAGTCAAGTCAAAAAAGTAACAAATATTACCTAATTTGCCATAATGTTGTGTTTTTATCTTTATAATAGGCATTTTTAATTAAATAAATTTATCACAATATTTGCTTTAAATTAAAATAGCTGGTCAAAATCTAGATGAATAAGATGAGACATTTTTATGGGGAATAAATTGGAATGTTGTTTTAAGATGATTGTTTTGCAACAGTATCATGAAAACACGGTTGATTTATTTGGTAAACATTTGAAGGTATAAAGCGTATTTGTTGCTCTAAAAATTTGAATTTCAGAGATATTTGACTGATGTTTTTGTCCGTTTTATAAAATTGAGTGAGAGTATAAAATAGTTTGTGTAAAT
>NZ_AZFI01000193.1 GCF_001435755.1 Ligilactobacillus acidipiscis DSM 15836
CAAATATTATAGAACCGGAATTATTATCGTAGTACAGCGCAATGTTTGGTCAAATGCACATGGGGAATAAAAATTTTACTTTAATGTTGACACGGTGTCACCAATAAAGTATACTTGGTTTTGTAAATTCAAAGTGACATGGTGTCACTTTAAGGGGATGATATTTTGCCAAGCGAGACGTTTACTAACTTGAAAAAAGTAAAAAAAGAAAAAATTTTTCAAGCATTAATGACAGAGTTTTCGCAATACCCGGTTTCGGAAGCACAAGTTGCACGAATCATCAAAGAAGCTGATATTTCGCGGGGAGCTTTTTATAAATATTTTGCCGATATTTATGATAGTTATCGTTACGCTTTGGGTGTCGCATTAAGCACGATCCATGTCGGACTAAAAGAAGAACTCCAGCAGAATCCGGCTAATTCTTTAGCAGCGTTTTATTCTTACACACAAAAGCTTGTTAAGCAGACCGCTGATTCACCATACCGCAACTTTTATCGGCTATACTGGGAGATTAACCAGTATTACCTTAAACGAGTTCATCAAAATGCACCACGGGAGCACTATTTAGCAAACATTGAGTTAAATATTAATGGACAGCAGATTACTGACCGGCAGCAGAAGACCGCGGTTATCGAATTACTAATGGAAGTCAGTCATGATACCGTTAAAAGGATCTTATGCGGCGAAGACAGTGTAAAATGTTTGCAAAAATTTAAATTCCTACTGGATGTCATCCAGGCTGGTTTAGTTAAAAAAGGGGATGAAAAACATGTTTTTGACAATTAAAGAGATGAAGCATAATAAATTACGTTATTCGATGATTATCGCAGTGGTAGCTTTAATCAGTTATCTGATATTTATTTTAACGAGTCTAGCGTATGGGTTAGCTCAGGAAAACCGGCAGGCAGTCGATTCCTGGCGAGCAGACAATATTGTTTTAAACAGTGATGCCAATGGTGTGTTAGCAAGCTCCACTCTTACAAAACAGCAGTCAGCCAAGATCAAGGTCACCGGTAACGCTAGTAAACTGGGGGAATTAGCAGTAGCTGTCAAAAAGATTCATGGACAAGGCAAAACGTCCGCGGAGTTACTGGGAGTTTCAACCGATCAATTTATTTATAGGGAATTAAAAATTACCCAGGGGAAAAAATTTACTAAAAACAATGAAGCAGTTGTTGATGAAGGATTACGCACTGCCGGCTATAAAATCGGTGATGCGATTAAGGTCGCTGCTCATGGACCAAAAGTCAAAATTGTTGGCTTCACTAAGAATGCTAAAATGAGTGTTGCTCCAGTTATTTATACGTCTTTAGCAACGTGGCGGCAAATTAAATATGGGGCGCAAAAAGATGGTCAATTAAGTGCTTTGGTGGTAAAAAACGGAACGGTTTCCAGCCGCCCAGCGGGAACACAGAAATTAACAATTGCTGATTTTATCAATCAAATGCCGGGTTATACCGCACAGAATATGACTTTTGAATTTATGATTGGCTTTTTGCTGATCATTACAATGATCATCATTGCCATTTTCTTATACATTTTGACGATTCAGAAATTACCGCTCTTTGCGACCTTAAAAATACAGGGAGTTTTAACAGGATATTTAATTAAAAATACTGTTGGGCAAGCCGGGGTGATTACTTTGACCGGGCTAGTGATTAGTGGGATTTTAGCTCTCGTAACGCAGTTGGTTATGCCTGCAGCGGTTCCAATGACGTTTAGCTACCCACTACTTGCTGGTGCAGCCGGATTGCTTTTAGTGATGGCCCTTTTAGGTTCGCTGATTCCTGTGCGGACAATCAAAAAGGTCGATCCAGCGATAATGATTGGGGGTTATTAGAATGAACATAGTTGAAATGAAAAACATAACTAAGTCCTTCGGCAGTGGGCTTAGTAAAGTAGAAGCAATAAAGAATGTTCAGTTTACTGCCGCTGGTGGCGAATTGCTCGCCGTAGTCGGGCCATCAGGTTCAGGAAAGAGTACCTTTTTAGAAATAATTGGTGGATTGCTGACCCCTGACAGTGGAATTTTAACTATTGACGGCCAGAATTATCACGATTTAAGCGGTAATCAGATGGAAAAAATGCGGTTGGATAAAATCGGGTTCATATTGCAGGGGTATAATTTGGTCCCATATCTAACAATCCGGGAGCAATTTGAATTAGTTGAGCATATCAAACGGACACCAAACATGGACCGCAGTGCGTTTGCTGAAGTGTTGGACGGACTAGACATTGATACAATTTTAGACAAGTATCCTGCCGATTTGTCTGGCGGGCAGCGACAGCGGGCAGCAATTGCCCGAGCTATTTATGCCGATCCCAAGCTGATATTGGCTGATGAACCAACAGCGTCACTGGACTCACAGCGGGCATTTGAAGTAATGAAAATTTTTAAGGACCTGACCAGGTTAACGGGCAAAACCGTTATTGTGGTAACTCATGATACCCGCTTGGAAAAGTTTGTCGATCAGATTTATACCATTACCGATGGAATTTTACAGCAGGGAAAAGTTAAAGAAGATTAGTGTGGCCATATCCAGCGACAAATTAGAATTTTGCCATGGGTGGGCAAAAATAACATTCAATATATAATTGTAATTGCGAATCAGCGATGAAAGAGAGAATCATTTTTCATAACTTTTAAATCGATTCGCCAAACAAATAAAATGAGGCTGGGACAAAACTAGCCTCTTTTTATTTGCAATTTACTAATTATTTTGGTGATAATGCATTTAAGTGCTAAACGTGGAGTTTTTGGGGGAGTTTTGTAAAAAATACAAACGATTCTTGATGGAATGGAATGCCACACTGAAAAGGCTGAAAGCCAAAGTTAAACCAACTTTGCTTTCCTGCCACACGGCGAGTGAGTGGGTAAGTTTGAGCGGGATTTCAACCATATCAGTGTGGTATTCCATTCCGTCAAGAACGGGTCGTATTTTTTTGCCAGGCCCACAAAAAAATCTCCACACCTAGCACTTGACTTCATTCTCACTTAAAATCAAAAACATCAAACAGGTCATAACTTACAGTTGTGACTCCTTTTTTTATCCCTTATAATAAAAGGCATAAACGAACGTCATAACTTACGGTCATAAGCAAGGGAGCAAATACAATGAAATACGGCTATGCACGAGTGAGTACACCCGACCAAAAACTAGCAAATCAAATTAAACAATTACAAGACGCAGGCGCTAAAAAAATTTACCAGGAAAAATTTACAGGGACAACTACCCAACGCCCCCAATTTAATCAACTGCTAAAAAAGTTAGACACTGGCGATACGCTAATCATTACCAAGCTTGATCGTTTCGCCAGAAACACAAGAGAAGCCTTAGATATCATTCAACAACTTTTCGACCAAGGGATTAAAGTGCAAATTCTCAATATGGGCACGATAGACAACACGCCCACAGGTAATCTAATTTTTACGATTTTTAGTGCCTTTGCC
>NZ_AZFI01000194.1 GCF_001435755.1 Ligilactobacillus acidipiscis DSM 15836
CTGCAACGAAAAGTATGAATAATTCAGGATAAAGTTTCTAGTCAAAAATACAGTAATGAAAATGTAAATTACTGAAATTATTTTGTAATATTAATATCGATAAAATTTTTACGTGCAAATCATTATGAATATTAGCAAGTACTTATATGACTTTTTCAATAATTTAACCTCTTTAAAAACGTGTAATCTTTTTGTAACAAAAAGCAAAAATTTACTTTTAAGATACTAAAAGCATACTATTTATATCTAAAATTCCAAAGTTGTACTGAAAACCAAAAATTTAAATTAATCTATAAACCACCAACACATCAACCTTCACACAATTTTGTTACAGGACTATACCATTTTGTAAACTCATTTGAATTGGACTGCAATAATCAAGCGTTACAATGTAGTCATTCAGTTATAGGAAACAAACAAACACTAAAAAATAATAATTAAGCAGGAGTGAAGATATTTGAATCATTCAACAAAATCATTGTTGGTCGGCACAATTGGTGCAGCTAGTTTATTCTTAGCTGGTAATGCTGGTGTTTCAGCTGACACAACTCATAAAGTAGCTAATCACGATACAGTATGGGGACTTTCACAAAAATATGGTGTTTCCATTCAGTCTATTGAACAATTAAACCACATTAGTTCGAATTCACATTTGATCTATCCTGGCCAAAATGTCCAAATCCCTGACAAGGATGCTAAAGCAACACCAGTCAAAGCAACTACACCAAAGCAAACAGCCAATACTTCTACATATTCTGTAAAAGCCGGCGACTCACTTTGGACAATTGCCCAAGCTCACAAGACAAGTGTTGCTAAATTAATGTCTTTGAATAACTTGAACTCTTCAGTTCTTCAACCGGGACAAACTTTGAAGGTCGTTGGTACTGTTGCTGCTCAGCCTGCTAAAACACAAGCTCAGCCGCAACAGCAAGCTCAGGCTCAAACACAAGAAGTAACACCGCAGATTTCAGCTAACCATACAACTTATAAAGTACAAAGCGGTGACTCTTTATATACAGTTGCTCAAAAATTCGGGGTTTCCACGGATTCTATTCGGAAAGCTAATGCTTTAACAACACCTACACTAACTGCAGGTCAAACATTAACTATCAATGACCCTACAAAGAATCCTGTTACTGTACAGGCTACAGCTCCAGCAGCTGACCAAAACAATAATAGTCAGAGTTCAGCTAACAACGCTCAGACCCAACAAAACACACAAGCAACACAAAATAAAGTACAGCAAAGCTACAGCCAGCCGCAACAACAGGCTTCTCAACCTCAGCAAGTTCAGAGTCGTTCAGCTGCTCCTACAGCACAAACAACAACTTCAAGCGCATCGACTGGTTCAGTGATTTCATATGCAAAACAGTTCATTGGTACACCTTATTCATGGGGTGGTTCAAATCCTGGTACTGGTTTTGATTGCTCAGGCTTTGTTCAATATGTCTTTGCACACTTTGGCAAACAGCTTCCTCGTGTAACATCATCACAAGAAACTGCTGGTACAAAGATCTCTGTTTCTCAAGCTCAACCTGGTGATCTTTACTTCTGGGGCAGTCAAGGTAATTCTTACCATGTTGCTATAGCTCTTGGTGGTGGACAATTTATTCATGCCCCACAACCTGGAGAAAGCGTAAAAATTGGCAGTACCCAGTATTTCCAACCACAATTTGCAGTGCATGTAAACTAAGGTTATATTTACAATCTAATAAAGAGTCATCCGGATTGGATGGCTTTTTATTTTACAAAAAATAAGGTATAATTTAGGTGTGTGTCGGAAGCAATATATAAATTAAAAATCATAAACTGTTTTCTTGCACTCATACGTTAATGCGTTAAAATGTAATCATTCAGTTGTAAGAACAAATTAGACAAAAAAGATAGGGAGTGACTATACTTGGAACAAAAATCACAAAAATTGATACTTGGTACTGTAGGACTTGCTGGTTTATTTCTAGCTGGCGGTAATACTATATCAGCCAATACTACACATAAGGTAGCTCAAAATGATACTGTTTGGGGCCTTTCACAGAAATACGGAGTTTCGATCAAATCGATCGAAGAGTTGAATCACGTTGATTCAAGTTCACACTTGATTTTTACTGGCCATACTATCCAAATTCCTGACAAAGCTGCTAAAGCAACAACTACTAAAACAGCTTCACAGGAAAAGACGCCAACAGCAACTTCTACATATGAAGTAAAAGCTGGTGACTCGCTTTGGTCAATTGCACAGAAGTATAGTACTTCTGTTGATCACATACGTTCATTAAATGACCTAGGCTCCAGTGTGATCGTACCAGGACAAACGCTTAAAATAGATGGCACTGCCAAGACTGCAGCTCCTGCTCCTAAGCAGGCCAAAACTCAGAAAGTTGCTGCTGAAGTACAAAAAGCTACTCCAGTAACACCAGCGAAGGGTAGCACCCCAAGTGTGCAAACACAACAGGCTCAAAAACCTGCACAGCAAGCAGAAAAACAATCTGAAAGTGTACAACAGCCTGAACAACAGCAGCAACCACAGGCCACACAGCCTGAAGAAAAAGCAGAGCAACAACAACCAACTCAACCTGCTAAAACTGAAGCCGTTCAGACTAAGGCTCAACCTAAGGTTTCAGCTAACCATGTAACTCACGAGGTAAAGAGTGGCGAATCACTCTATACACTTGCTAATGATTATGGTGTTACTGTTGATTCGCTCCGGGAAGCTAATGCTTTGTCATCATCAGCTTTGCAAGTTGGACAATCTTTGACGATCAACGATCCAACTAAAGATCCTTCAGCTGTTCAATCTGCACCAACTGCAGCACCAGTTAAGACTAGTGTTCAGCAAACTGCTAAAGCACAGTCTAGCACCCCGGCTCCACAAAAAACCGAGCAGCAAAGTAACAGTACAGCTAATAATAATGTTGTTTCAAAACCGCAACAGACAGTAAGCAACAGCAGTAATACTGTTCAAAGTACACCTGTTGCTTCAAGTAATCAACAACATGGTCAAGCTGCCAATTCTGCTGGTAACACCTATGCCTGGGGTCAATGTACTTGGTTCGCCAAGAACCGTGCAAGCTGGGCCGGCAATTATTGGGGCAATGGTGGTAACTGGGATTCATCTGCACGTTCACAAGGCTTCGCAGTTAATAATACTCCAGCAGCCGGCTCTTTAGTTGTCTTTCATCCAGGACAGTCAGTTGGCGGTCAATGGACAGCTGACGGCTATGCCGGACATGTCGCTTACGTAGAAAGTGTCAGTGGCAATACGATCACTATTTCTCAAGGCGGCATGGGTTTCTCTAGTCCAAGTGGCCCAAACTATCAAACAATTTCTAACGCCAGTCAATACACTTATATTCATCCTTAATGAATAGTATAGCGGCTTAAAAAAAGAAGCGGAAAATTTCGGGTCTACACTTTTTAGTGTTGATGGTAAAA
>NZ_AZFI01000195.1 GCF_001435755.1 Ligilactobacillus acidipiscis DSM 15836
CAGGCCACTCGCTACGCTTCTTGGCCTGCCTTCTCACTGCACTAACATATTTACTTATAGTTTAAGCTTTACACTTGTTGCACTTGATTTGAAAATTAAGGGTAGTTTTAGATCAACAAGGGCTTGTCATTACCACGTGGTTCCCAATTATGGTTGCTTTGTTTATGGGGCTTATTATGGGTGATATGCAAACCGCGATGATTATTGGGGGGACATTTCAGCTGATGGCTTTGGGTGTGGCTAATATTGGTGGATCGTCAGTGCCGAACTGGGGACTGGCTGCTCTCGTTGGAATATATATTGCGATTCGTACAACAAATAGTATTGGTGATGCAAAGGCTGTAGCATTAGCAGTCGGTGTTCCTGTAGGTATGCTTGGGGGGAATTCAATTAGATGTTTTGGCTAAAATTTTAAATACTTACGTTTCACATGCCGCACAAAAAGCACTAAATCAAGGTAAGTACCGCAAAATGAATATTATTATGTGAATTGGACCTTTAATTTTCGGGTTGACAACGGCTGTGCCTACAGCACTTGTTGTTTTATTTGGAAACGGGTTAGTAAGAAATGTGTTGAGCGTTGTTCCTAGTTGGGTGACAGATGGTTTATCAATTGCTGGGAGTATGCTGCCTGTTGTGGGTATTGCAATGTTGTTACAAGTTATGCCGGCTAAAAAATATCTCTCAATGTTAATGGTGGGCTTTGTACTATCCGCTTATTTAAAGATGCCGATGATGGGAGTTTCTATTGTCGGATTTGCCATGGCTTGTTATTTCTTTGTGACCACTATTAAGAAGAATTCTGTTCAAACTAGCACGGATGTAGACACCGTAGAAACTGATGAAGAAGGATACGATTGGGATGAATGAGAAGGACACCAAAACAGGAAAAATTTTAACAAAAAAGATATTAATAAAGCCGCTTTTCGATATATGTTTATGGCTTGTAATGATTTTAACTACGAAAATCAGCAAGGGCCGGCTGTTGCTTACGGGCTAGAAAAAGCTTTACGTAAAATTTATCCAGATGATGAAGACTATAAAAAGTCAATGAATAATCATTTCAATTATTTTAATACTACGACTTGGATGGCTAACATTTTACTTGGCGCAAGTTTGGCTATGTAGGAAAAAGATGGCATCAAATCCATTGATGCTGTTCAAAACTTTAAAACTGGTATGATGGGGCCGCTCGCAGGTATCGGAGATACATTAATTTGGGTTTTATATCCCACAATTATTGGTTCTATTTCAGCATACATGGGACTTGAAGGAAATCCAACTGGAGCTATTATATGGCTATTATTGAACATTTTCTTCTTGTTTTTCAGATTTAAGTTGTTTAATCTCGGATATGATTCAGGGTTGAAATTAGTTACCACATTGGGTGATAAGATTTCTGTCTTTACTGAAGCCGCTTCAATTATGGGCTTGACTGTTGTTGGTGCTTTGATTCCTTCTGTTGTCAAAATGAACGTTGCTTTGACCTTCCAGACTGGGAAAGTCAAAATGGGGATTCAAAAAGAAGTTTTGGATCAAATTATGCCGGCTCTTTTACCAGTAGCTTTAACGTATATCGTTTATAAGTTGATTGCTTCTAAGAAAATGACTGTAATTCAAATTATTTTTGCATTAATTGTACTATCACTTGTATTGGCATTCTTTGGAATTTTAAAGCCATAAAAGTATGGCAAAAGAGAAAGAGAGAATATGAAAAATGAGAAAAATTATTTTTGCTAGCCATCATCGTTTAGCTTCTGGAATGAAGGATACTTTAAATTATATTGCACCTAATGCGGCTAATGTCACCGCTATTGACGCGTATATGACAAATACCCCAGTAGAAAAAGAAATAGATGACGCACTTAAAACCGTTGATTTAAAAAATGATGAAGTCCTTGTATTTACGGATATGATGGGTGGATCTGTAAATCAAAATTTTATTAAATATATAAGTTATCCACATTTTCATATCATTGCAGGAATGAGTTTGCCATTGGTTTTAACAATTATTTTAGCTTTGCCAGAAGGTTTTATAGATCCTGAGCAATTGCGGAATTCAATTGAAGAAGCAAAGGAACAAGTTTTCTATGTAAATGACAAAGCAAAAGATATGGCTATAGATGAGGATGATGAGTGAGATGGAACATACAGAATGGTGGAAAGATAGTGTCGTCTATCAAATATATCCTCAAAGTTTTCAGGATAGTAATGGGGATGGGGTCGGTGATCTACAAGGAATTATCCATCGTTTACCGTATTTAAAAAAATTAGGAGTAGATGTAATTTGGTTGAATCCGATATACAAATCTCCATTGATCGACAATGGCTATGATATTGCTGATTACTATAATATTGATCCTAGGTATGGCACATTAGAAGATTTTAAAGAATTGCTTTTTCAAGTGCATAAACTTCATATGCGTTTAATAATGGACCTAGTTGTTAATCATACAAGTGATCAAAATGTCTGGTTTCAAGAGTCTAAAAAGTCACAAGATAATAAATATAGTGATTTTTATATTTGGCAGGATCCAAAAAAAGATGGGTCAGCTCCCAATAACTGGGGCTCAACTTTTACCGATTCTGCTTGGGAATATGTACCAGAACGGAAACAGTATTATTTACATTTGTTTGCTAAAGAACAGCCAGATTTGAACTGGGAAAATTCAGAAGTTAGACAAGCAATTTATAAAATGATGCGTTATTGGTTTGACATAGGAATTGACGGTTTCAGGATGGATGTAATTTCGCTGCTTAGCAAGTTACCTGGTTTTCCTGATGCACCAGAAAGTTTGCCACTGCATAAGAATTATTATTATGGAGCTTCAAAACCAAGAGAACATGAATTTTTACAAGAAATGTACACTGAAGTTTTTTCTAAGTATGATGTCATGACTGTTGGAGAAGCCGCTAATACTAATAGTGATCAGGCTATTTTATATACAGATCCTACAAGAAAAGAACTAAACATGCTTTTCCAATTTGATCATATGCATTTAGATTATGGAAAGTATGGTAAGTTTTCTGATGTAAGGTTTAAACTTTCAGATTTACGTCATGTCCTGACTGATTGGCAAGACAAACTAGTCAATGGTTGGAATTCCTTATATTGGAGTAACCATGATCAGCCCAGGCCGACAACTAGATTTGGAAACGAAAAAATCTACCGAGTTGAATCTGCTAAAATGTTAGGTACACTTTTGCATATGATGAAGGGGACCCCTTATATGTAAGCAGTGTTCAACTGGACGGTTAGACAAAACCATTTAAATTTGCTTTGACAAAATAGAGATCCCTGACACGAAAGCAAACCTTGCTTCATATCAGGGATCTTTGGCGCTATTTTAAGTGGTTCTATAATATTTGGTACTGATAGAAAA
>NZ_AZFI01000196.1 GCF_001435755.1 Ligilactobacillus acidipiscis DSM 15836
TTATATGTTGCACTTCAATTTTAAATCCGGCGAAAATTCTTTGAAAAAACAGTCAGTTTGCGGTAAACTAAATTTTGCGCAATATTTTGTGTTGGTATCTAAAGACACGGTAACAATACCAACGATCTTCGATAAAAGTAAATATTCCCAGTCAGGACATTTCTTCTTTTTTCGTTAGTATCTTACAAAAAGAAACCGTGTCCCTAGGAAATTTTTAACAGGGAGATAATAAGTTATGAAAAATGGTGCAGATAGATTAGTAGACGTTTTAACTGCCTGGGGAGTAGACCATGTATATGGTCTTCCTGGTGATTCGATCGATACTACAGTTGATGGTATTCGTCGTCAAGCAGATAAAGTTAAATTTATTCAAGTTCGCCATGAAGAAGTCGGCGCTTTAGCCGCTGCAGCAGAGGCCAAGTTAACAGATAAATTAGCAGTATGTTTGTCGATCGGCGGCCCTGGTGCAATTCACATGTTAAATGGATTATATGATGCTAAGATGGACCATGCGCCTGTCCTGGCTTTACTGGGGCAAGTTGAGTCCAATTTACTCAATACTGGTTTTTTCCAAGAAGTTAATACACCACAATTGTTTGAAGATGTAGCTGTCTATAATCGTTCGATCACATCAGTCGATCATTTGGCTGAAACGGTTGACGAAGCAATCAGGACAGCTTATGAAAAACAAGGTGTGGCTGTTTTAACGATCCCAGATGATATTCCACAGCAAAAATTAACCACTGCTTTTAAACCTACAGCTGATTTATTTAAATTACAAAAACCCTCGGTTCCTGCTGCTCAAGTTGAAGAAGCAGTTGACTTGTTAAACAGGGCTAAAAAACCTGTTGCTTTATTTGGAACTGGGATCAAGCACTCTGGTGAAATTATGCAGCGTTTTGTAGAAACGTATAAGATCCCATTTGTTGAAACTTTGCCTGCAAAAGGAATGGTTCCAGATGATCACCCGAACTCTTTAGGACAGGTCGGTAAACTGGGGACAAAAGCTGCTTATCAGGCTATGAAGTCAGCTGATCTTGTTTTGATGATCGGAACAAATTATCCATATACAGACTATTTGCCAAAGCCGGGACGTGCTAAGAGTATCCAGATCAACTTAGAACCAAGTCATCTAAACAAACGTTTTCCAGCTGATGTCGCAATTCATGGTGATTCTGGCGAAGTCATAGAGGCAATTTTAAATGCTGGCTTAGAATCGACTGACGGCACATTTTTAGCTGAATGCCAGAAACACATGGCTACTTGGAATTCATGGGTCGAAGCCAAAAAAGACTTGAAAGGTTCACCTTTAGCACCAGAAGTTTNATCAAGAAAACAGCTGCTAAAGATGCCATTTTTGCAATTGACGTTGGGACAGCAACTTCTTGGAGTGCACGTTATTTGCCAGTGGGCCCACAACAGAAGTATACAATTTCTTCGTGGTTAGGCACAATGGGGTGTGCGCTACCGGGCGCTATCGCTGCTTCTCAAGCTTATCCTGATCGTCAAGTGATTTCGATCAACGGTGACGGCGCATTCGCCATGGTGATGGAAGACTTTGTAACGGCTGTTAAGTACAAGATGCCGTTGATCAATATTGTTTTAAATAATAGAAAATTAGCATTTATTCAATATGAACAACAGTCTGCTGGTCAGTTGAATTATGCGATCGATCTTGAAGATATGGACTATGCTAAGTTTGCTGATGCCGCTGGTGGTATCGGCTATACCGTAACTAACAAGCAAGAATTTGCTGCTGCTTTGAAAAAAGCATACAAAGTTAAAGATCGTCCTGTTTTGATCAATACATATGTTGCTGACGATGCTCCACTTCCAGGTCAGATTGTAAGCAGCGAAGCAAAGGGGTATACAAAGTTTGGAACACAGTACCTCGCGAAGAAACGTCGCATGCCTAAGTTACCACCGATCAAGGATATTATGCGTCATTTCTTTTAGACTATAATAGTGTAAAAAGCGGGAGAAAGATCTCCTGCTTTTTTTTCACTCTGAAATGTCACTATTTACATTTGTTACGCCAATTAAATTGGTTACGTGTTATGATATTTTATAGTAAATAAAGGGAGCTGATGTTTAGTTGAATTACCAAAAATTAGATCCAGAATTATGGCAAGCAATTGAAAATGAACAGCAACGACAACAAGACAATATTGAATTGATCGCATCGGAAAATATTGTTTCACCCGCTGTGCGCGCCGCACAAGGTTCTGTTTTAACTAACAAGTATTCGGAAGGCTATCCGGGTAAGCGATACTATGGCGGTAATAAATATGTCGATATTATTGAAAATCTCGCAATTGACAGAGCAAAAAAGCTTTTTGGAGCTGAATATGTCAATGTTCAGTCTCATTCAGGTTCACAAGCAAACCAAGAGGTTTACACGGCCTTTTTACAACCAGGAGATAAAATTTTAGGAATGGATCTGAATGCTGGGGGTCATTTGTCTCATGGGGCCAAAGTTAATTTTAGCGGTAAGTTATACCAATCTTTTTCTTACGGTTTAAATCCTGAAACTGAGTTACTTGACTATGATGAGATTTTGAGAATAGCACGTGAAGTCCAACCAAATTTAATTATCGCCGGAGCATCAGCATACAGTCGGACGATCGATTGGGCAAAGTTTCGTGAAATTGCAGATGATGTCGGTGCCTATTTATTAGTTGATATGGCTCACATTGCCGGGCTTGTAGCTGCAGGACTTCATCCTAATCCGGTCCCATACGCTGACGTTGTAACAACAACTACGCATAAAACTTTAAGAGGCCCACGAGGCGGTTTGATCCTTGCAAAAGAAAAATATGCTAAAAAGATAAATTCAGCCGTTTTCCCTGGCTCACAGGGTGGTCCGTTAGATCACGTGATCGCGGCTAAAGCTGCCATGTTACATGAAGATCTTCAACCCGAATTTAAAGTCTATGCTGCACAGATTATTAAAAATGCTCAGGCAATGGCTGATGAATTTTCTCATTTTGAACATGTCCGGGTAGTTTCTGGTGGAACAGATAATCATTTAATGACTTTAGATCTATCAAAGACTGCTCTTAACGGAAAACAAGCCCAAGAAGTCCTCGATTCTGTTTCAATTACGACAAACAAAGAAGCTATTCCTGCCGAGAAGTTGAGCCCATTTAAAACTTCTGGGATCAGGTTAGGTACGCCTGCGATAACGACTCGTGGTTTTAATGAAGCAGATTGTCGTCAGGTTGCACAGTTGATCGTAAGGGCGATCGATCATCATGACGATAAAAAAGAATTAGAGAAAATTAGGTCAGCTGTTCATCAACTAACTGCAACACATCCAATCGATGAATACATTGCCCCGATAGAATTTGGTTCTTTATCAAGTGGTACTGATGA
>NZ_AZFI01000197.1 GCF_001435755.1 Ligilactobacillus acidipiscis DSM 15836
AACTTTGTTCAGTTTTCAAAGATCTACTTGTCATTTCACAACAAAGTATATTTTATCATTGTTTGAAACAATTGTCAAACATTTATTTCAATCTTTATTATGAAAAAATTGTAAGTGTCTTACTTAATTACTAAAATATCAATAATACTCTAGAATAAGTAAAAGCGACAACTCAAACATTATACAATGTCGATTGCGACGCTGTCAACAACAAATTTCAAAGAAATTCAAACTGCCACAGCGCCTTAGCGACAAATACTATCTTAGCAACATTTCGAGACTTCGTCAATAACTTTTTTGCATTTCTAAATTTAAATTTATTGATGCTAACAAAAAACCGGAAATCTAAAATAATGTTTGTCTTTTGCTGTCCTAGGTATTTAAAAGCGGAAAAATGTTCTTTTTTACTGTAAATGATCCGTAACACTCCACTGCTAAAAATTAAATAATCAATATTTCGTTGACTATTATTTAAAAGCAAACCAACCAGATCGTTCATCAAAAAGTTTGTCTCTGACTTATTAGCCATCTCAAGGACAGCATAAAGCGGCTAAAAACTATTTGATCAATTCGTTAACAGACTCTCAAAACCATGAATTCAGATAACTGCTACGGATCAGCCAGTACACATAATCTTCCTCCGCCAATTTCTTGCAATAAAAAAAACGTCTCTTGTGCAGCCGAACGGCAACAAAAAAACAGCCCCCAAATAAGTAAGGGACTGTTAAAAAAAATCTATTTTATTTATTGTCATCATCTTTTAATTCAGGAGCATCAGTTTCATACAGATCTTGAGTGGACTTTCCGCCATTTTGATCTATCAAACTAGATTTCTTCTCACGACGTGCCTTCTTCAATGCTTTGATCCCGTCTGAATATTTATATTTATACTGCGATTTATCCACTTTGTTAAAGTCCTGTGGCGTGTAGAAACGTAATAAATCCCCAGTTGTGATCTTGTCAGACATTGACAGCGACTTATCAGTATGATCTTGTTGCTCTTTTAAAATCTGCTTTTGCTGGGCAGTCAGCTTCTTAGTGTCTATCTTCTTACCCTGGTTATCATAAACCTTACTGCCAAGTTTACTTAAATCAGGAGAAACAAAGTCCCCGTTCCGGAAAGCAACTGTCTGATTTCTATTAGTCGACAGCAGATCATTACCTAGTTGAATAGTATCATCATCTTTAATACCCAAAAGGTCCATTAACGTCGGCATCACGTCGATCTCACCGCCGTAGGTATGATTGACCCCACCTTGCAAATTATTAGAATGGATCATAAACGGAACTTTCTCTAACATCGCTAAGTCGTATTTAGAGACAGACTTCTTACCTAAAAGCTTTGCCAATGCTTTTGGATGATTATTGGAAATACCATAGTGATCACCATAAGCAACGATCATCGAATCATCATACAAGCCTGACTTCTTGAGATAATTAATGAATTCGCCAAACGCTTGATCTAGATAATGAGCAGTTTGAACGTAGCCATCAACGGTTTTGTCACCAGTCTTGGTCTTAGCGATCGATTGATTCTGCTTATCCAAATCATATGGGTAATGGTTAGTAACAGTAATGATCTTAGCATAAAACGGCTGCGGCAACTGCTCGAGATACTTAGCAGACTGCTTCAGAAAAATCTTATCTTTCATCCCATAGCCATTATTATAATCATCTTTATCATCGAAATAAGCCGAGTCAAAAAAGTACTGATAGCCCCATGACTTATAGGTATTATCACGATTCCAAAAACTACCCACATCGCCATGCATTGAAGCTGTTGCATATCCTCTTTGATCTAAAAACGCTGGTAAAGCCTGGTAGGTATTAGAAGAACCGTAAGATGTCATACTAGAACCAGAAGGCAAACCATATAAAGAAGTTTCTAACATCGTTTCCGCATCAGATGTTTTACCTTGACCAACCTGATTAAAGAAATTATCAAAAGACATGGTATGTTGATCCGCATAGAACCGGTTGATATTCGGTGTCACTTCTTCGCCATCAGATTTGTAATTTATCAAGAATTGCTGGAAACTTTCCAGATGGAAAATAAAGACATTTTTGCCTTTTTCTTTGCCATAATACGACACATTCGGCTGCGAACGATTTTTGTTGACGAAATCCAAGACCTTGTCCACATCACTACTATTGGCATTTTTTCTAGTAGATGTTTGCTGATGCGTTTGATAAGCTGAATATCCGGCAAAAAAATCAACGCCTAAGTACTTGACAATATAGTTATTATCAAAAGTTCGGGTCAATAATTGCGAACGGTCGCCTTCTGCCAAGCTCAAGTTGATCCCAAATAAAACAATGGCAATAACTGAAGTAATGGCACCATAACGTCTCTTAGGACGGGACTGATCAGGCTGGATCACCTTAAACGACATCATCAATATCAGGATCACAACATCCAAGAATAACAAAAAGTCAGTCGGATGAATGATCTCTAAAATACTAGAACCCAGATTATTTGAAACGGAGCTAGAAGATTTAATAATACCAAATGATAAGAAATCTGAGAACTCACGATAATATAATGTATTAGCGAATAGCCAAGTGGATTGGATCAGACTCACAATGATCTCGATCCAATAAGACTTTTTGCCGCCAAAATATAAACCAATACCTATCAAAAGTAATCCGACAGGAAGCGGATTTAATAACAGCAAAAATTGCTGCATTGTGTTATTAACACCTAAAGTAAAGTTATTTTGATAAGCAAGGTATGTTTTAAGCCAGAATAAAAAAAGGACTAGCCAGAAAAAACCTGCTCTGTTACTTAAAACTTGCCGTGTTTTTTTAAAAAACGAATTCATTTTACAAAATTCCTCCAAATTAAAAACTTGCCTGCTGACAAGTATAAAGGATTAATAAAAAAGAAAAACTGAAAATACAATATCTTCAGTTTAACTTAATAATCAATAATCAAGCAAGTCGTAAATTTCTATTGCAGCTAGATCAATGTTATCGAATTGAAATTTTTGTTTGGTACTGATCTCTTCTAATTCAAAGGCGTTTGCTTTCGGGTCGTAAGTAACTACACCACGTTCTTCCCCTTCTTTTTCAAAACGTCTTGAAACTACTTCATCATCGGCACTCTTGATCATTGCATCCAAGCGCGAAATAATCGCAACTAATTGTGAATTTTCCATGACAAACCCCTTTTCCACTCTTTAAAACTGCTAAATAGGTACCAGACAAAACTATCTGATATATCTATTACATACAAAAACGATAATAACATTTTTTTAAACAAAATAAAATTGAAATTCTTAAATTAGGTCGATTTGGCCTCTTTTTTTACTAGTACTTAACAAGCAGAAAAACGGGTCTAAACTTTTTAGTGTTGATG
>NZ_AZFI01000198.1 GCF_001435755.1 Ligilactobacillus acidipiscis DSM 15836
TGCAACGAAAAGTATGAATAATTCAGGTATTCTTTTTAAATCAGAAAAATTTTGCTTCAACCTTTTTTGTAGAGAAAGAAGAGCTAATTGGATAGAAGTCTAGCTTTTCTTTTATGTTAAATCTGCAATTGTCTGGTCACCGTAAAGGGCTACCCAGTCCTTTTTAAAATCTGTCACGGCTGCTGCGATCATAGGCGCATTTAATCCAGATGCAACAACATCTGTGCCGATCGTTACAGCCTGGGCACCGTTTTTGATGGCGGCAGTTACTTGAGCTACGTTATGAAAACTGGCGGTCAAGATCTTAGTTTGGCTGACACTCATCGAAATTGCATGTGCTAACTCAGCAATAACTTGTGGAGCATCGATGTTCATGTTTAACATCCGGTTATAATAGGGTGCTAAATAATCGGCTCCTGCCGCGATGGCCAGTTCTCCTTGAAAGACTGTATAAATCGCGGTGGCGGTGATATGGACGCCCTCACGTTTTAAAATTTTCATTGCTTCAAGTCCTTGTTCGTTAGTAGGTATCTTGATATAAACTTGCTGATCGATCTCTTTTAAAACGCGGTGGGCATCTGCTATGATCTCTTCTGCTGTTTCTCCAACTGCTTGAACATGCAATGTTTTATCCGGTCCGATTATTTCTCTAACTTTACGCAAATGTTCAAAAAAGTCGACTTTGCCCTCTTTTTTAATGATCGTCGGATTAGAAGTTACCCCACTTAAATTTAACATCTTGTTATATTTTCTGATTTCATCCAAATTAACCGTATCTACTAAAATTTCCATCTCGTTTTTACTCCTTTTTTAAATGCTTTGTTCTGTTCTTTCGATGATGTCGTCTTGCGTTTCTTTAGATAAGCCGACAAAGAATGCTGAATAACCGGCAACTCGAACGATCAGATCTCTATGTTTATCAGGATGTTTCTGAGCATCGACCAGTGTTTTTTTGTCTACCACATTATATTGAACATGATACCCGTGCAAACGATTGAAGAACGTTCTTAACAGCATTACTAATTTTTCGCAATTATCTGCACTTCTTAAAAGCTGAGGCGACATTTTCTGATTGAGTAAAACTCCACCAGTGATCGACTTGGTATTTAGCTTGGAAACACTCTTAAAGACGGCTGTAGGTCCATCTGTATCCATGGAGTGTGCCGGAGAACAGCCTTCAGATAATGGGGTGCGAGCGTACCTGCCATCTGGCGTGGCAAGAGTGCTATGTCCCTGACCCACATTAGCTGAAATCGAAGAAGTCCCAGCATAGCGTGTCCCGCCGATCGGTCCTCTGCCATAACGCGTGTTTTTGTATTTAGAAATTTCATCGATGTACGGCTGGTAAGCTGCGACGATCAGTTGATCGACCTCGTCATTATCGTTACCATATTTTGGTGCATCATTGATCAACATTTGCCGGAGCTCTTCTTGGTTTGCGCCTTGGAAATTGTCTGTTAGAGCTTGCCATAATTCTTGTGGGGAGATCTTCTTTTCTTTAAAGACGAGCTTCTTGATCGCAGCTAATGAATCTGCCAAGTTAGCGATCCCGACCTGCAAGCCGCTAATAAAGTCGTAAATCGTGCCGCCTTCTTTGATCGTTTTACCTCTGCCGATACAGTCCTCTGTCAGAACTGAACATAAAATATCCGGATAGTTTTGTTCCAAAGCTAAATCACAAGTGTTTTCGATTATGACACTTTGGCGGGTGATCTCACGTAAAGATTTGTCCCAAGCAGCAAATAATTCATCATAAGAGGTCATCTCTGTGAAGTGACCATAGTTAGGTAGCAGTTGTTTGCCTGACTCAGGATCTTTTCCGCCATTCATTACGATCAAAAGTGTCCGTGGAAAGTTGATGAAGCTCATGCCGGTGCAACGATAACCCCATTTGCCAGGCACTGCCGTTTCAACACAACCGATAGCACTGTAATTATAGGCATCTTCTTTCTTGATGCCCCGTGCGATAAATGATGGAATAATGATTTCATCGTTATTGAAGGCCGGCATCCCAAGACCTTCCTTGATGACTTCAACACATTGCCGCATAAAGTGGTCACTTAACCCGTGATGGTAGCGCACAGTGAGGTTGGGCTGCGGTATATGAGCCTGCACGATGGCGTTTAAGATCAAATATGACATGCTGTTGACGGCATCTTTGCCGTCTTTAGTCTGGCCGCCGATGGTGATATTTTGATAGAGTGGACTGCCTGCCGAAAACTCGGTGTGAGCCCATGATCGTACTTTATTGATCGTTAAAGTTTTCATGCACAAGTTAGTCAGTAATTCTGTTGCTTTTGCAGCGGTGATCTGGCCATTGCTCAGGTCTTTTTCATAAAATGGGTCTAAATATTGATCCAAACGACCGTATGAAACAGAATGACCGTTAGATTCGATCTGTAAGACTAAATGGATCAGCCAAACTGATTGGATAGCTTCATAGAAGCTGTCAGCCGGCTGGTAGGGGATCTTACGCATGATACGAGCAATCTCTAATAATTCGTCGTGTCTTTGCGCGTTAGCTGCCTGCGTAGCTTCTTGTTCAGCTAGTTGGGCATATCTTTTAGCAAAATCCCGGACAGACTTGATCACGATCAGACCTGCTTGGTAGAAGTAAAGTCTCTTTTGTTGGTCGATGTCTGTTAGGTCAAGTTGGTCCATTTCTTCTTTGATCCTTTTTTCGTAGGAAACTAGGCCATATTTAATAACAGTTTCGTAATTGACCGCGATATGACCATCGCCAGAAGTAATGTTTCCGTCTGCGCCGATGATCCCTAAATCATAAAATAACTTACTTTTTTCAGGAAAGGCAGCGTATCCGCGGTCTTCCAGTGTATTATGCTGCCAAAATGGCGCGATTTTGCGTAATTCTTCTTTAGCATCATCAGTAATGTAAAAAACATCGCCTGAGCGTTTTTCAAATGTATCTAATTCGTCAATCACCCAGTTCATAGAGTATTCAGGGAAAACCGGTGCCCAGCGGTTATGCTGTGCTTGATTGCCAACAAGTAAAGTATCTTTTTCGATGAAGATCGTCATGTTATGCAAAATATGTTCAAGGACACGCGCCCACAAAATGTCGACTTGCTGATCTTGATATTTTTGATAAGCTTCTGTTGTCAGAACAGCTCTTTCTGGGTCGACGTAAGGCTTTGCACTTAAAATTTCTTCACGATAGCGGTCCATTTTAGGAGTTAATTTTCCAAAATCTCCTAATGTGTTTGTAGGTGCAACTTTTGTCATTACCATAGATATAACCTCCTAATTTAAAACAGAGCGGAGCAAGCCGGGAAAACTCGAGCACCAAGGGACT
>NZ_AZFI01000199.1 GCF_001435755.1 Ligilactobacillus acidipiscis DSM 15836
ACGAACTAGCACCACGCGTATTACCATATTCTTACTTCCCAAATACTCTCTCAAGATAACCACGTTTCCCGGTTTAACACTACTTAACATCTTCAGATCAGGATTAAAAACTTTAGGTTCTTGAACTTCCGCTCCAAAAAAAGTTTTCTCTGGCTTTCCCAATTTCTCATTCAGCTCGTGCAATAAAGTTTCACTAGAAAAGTCAGCTAGCAGCCAAGCTTGTTGAACCACTTCTGCTAATGGTAAATCAAAATTTTTTTCCAATAAAACTTCGCATAACCGAAATTTATGCATAATTTTTTGGGCTTTTTGTTGTCCTTTTTCACTCAAAGAAACTTTTTTATATTTTCCCCCGTCAACTAATCCCTGTTTATGTAATTTTTGAGTAAACTCTGTTGTAGAAGCAGGAGTGATTTTTAACAACTCCGATAATTGTTTATTAGAGATACCTTTTTTCAAATAACTCCCTTCAAAAATAGCCCGTAAATAATTGTCTTCGATCGACCTCATATTAAAAATACCCCTTTCATTCTTCTGTAACCCAAACTTTTTGTTTCAATATACGCAAATTCATTGTACAATAACTATGGTTTAAAAAGAAAGGTGGCTTTAAAAATGAGTCAAAATGAGTCAAAAACTCATAAGCAACACTATTTGATCCATTATGCTAATGGACCCTCGCTGGAAGAAATTAATGGAACTGTGGAAGTTCCTAAGGGTAAGGGATTCTGGAAAACATTATTTATGTATTCTGGTCCTGGAGCTTTAGTTGCTGTTGGTTATATGGATCCCGGTAACTGGTCAACCTCAATCACTGGTGGGCAAAATTTCTCCTACTTACTTATGTCCGTGATTTTAATGTCGAGTTTGATTGCCATGTTATTACAGTACATGGCCGCTAAACTGGGCATTGTAAGTCAAATGGACCTGGCCCAAGCAACCAGGGCCCGCACTGGTAAAACTTTAGGTATTATTTTGTGGATCATGACTGAATTAGCCATTATGGCGACAGATATTGCTGAAGTTATTGGTGGTGCGATCGCGCTTTATCTACTGTTTAATATTCCGTTAGTGATTGCCGTTTTCTTGACCGTACTAGATGTTTTGTTATTGCTCTTATTAACTAAAATCGGTTTCCGGAAAATCGAAGCAATTGTCGTTTGTTTAATTTTCGTTATCTTAGCTGTTTTTATTTATCAAGTCGCTTTGTCTGATCCTGCCTGGGGTGAAATGTTTAAAGGTTTAGTCCCAACGGGAAAAACTTTTGCCTCTTCACCTGACGTTCAAGGCATGACACCTATTTCAGGTGCTTTAGGTATCATCGGTGCTACCGTTATGCCGCATAACCTGTACTTACATTCAGCTATTTCCCAAACTCGTAAAATTGACCATAACGATCAAGAAGACATTGCTCGGACAGTTAAGTTTTCGACTTGGGATTCTAATATCCAATTGTCATTAGCCTTTGTTGTTAACGCCTTGCTTTTGATTATGGGCGTTGCTGTTTTCAAATCTGGAACAATCCAAGATCCGTCATTCTTTGGTTTGTACAAAGCTCTTTCTGATACTTCCAAATTAAGTAATGGTGTTTTGATTGGTGTCGCTAAATCCGGTATTTTATCAACACTTTTTGCGGTCGCTTTATTAGCTTCTGGTCAAAACTCAACTATTACTGGTACACTGACTGGTCAGGTTGTCATGGAAGGTTTTATTCACATGAAAATGCCTTTGTGGGCACGTCGTTTAGTCACACGTTTGATCTCTGTGATCCCAGTACTGATTGCCGTGATCTCAACCAGTGGTCAAAGTGAAGTGCAACAGCACGTTGCCATTAATAATTTAATGAACAACTCGCAGGTCTTCTTAGCCTTTGCCTTACCATTCTCAATGTTGCCTTTATTAATGTTAACTAATAGTAAAACAGAAATGGGTTTACGGTTTAAAAATTCACTCTGGGTCAATATCTTAGGTTGGGTTTCTGTCGTTGGCTTAACTTACTTGAATATGATCGGCTTACCGGGATCAATTGAAGCCTTCTATGGGGATAATCTGACTGCTGCGCAAGTTTCTATGGCTGATAATATTGCTTATGTCATCATTGTTTTAATTATCGCTTTGTTGATCTGGACAATTACTGATTTATATCGTGGGGATAAACGTTTAGCGCAAAAAGAAGCTCTCGAAAAGGAGCAAAATCAAGGAGGACAATGATCATGGCTGATGAACAAACAAAATTTACTCGTATTTTAGTCGGAACTGACGATTCACATGACGCACAGTTAGCTTTCCATTACGCAATTAATTATGCCAAGGAGAATAACACTGAGCTTTTTATCGTTTCTGTATTGGAAAGTAACGAAATGAATGTTTACCAAGCTCTTGATGATGATTACATTCATGGCGAAAGGGAAGCACTGGAAAAACACGTGCTTGAATATGAAAAGGAAGCAAAAGAAGCTGGCGTGAAAAAAGTCCAGACTGTTGTTGCTGAAGGAAAACCTGGTAGAACAATTGTCAATGACGTTATTCCGCATATTAAACCAGATTTGTTGATTATTGGTTCCTTTGATAAGCCGGGGGTTGCTCGCCGTTTTGGGAGCGAAGCAGCTTATATGGCCAAATATGCGCCAGTTTCTGTGTTAGTTATGCGTTAATTCACTGATTTCTTTTTACCAAGCTCGTTTAAGTAGTCGAGCTGCGTGAATCAAAAGTCTGCAAAACAGAGCGGAGTGAACCGGGAGAAAGCGAGCACTAATGGACTTAGGCATTATGACAAGTGCTTTTTTCTTGCCGTGATGTCTAAGTTGATTAGGCGGAGCTTTCTGGTTCACGCAGCTCAACTATGCCTATCCAACTTCAACAACAAGTCGCAAAAAGCACGACTTTATTGTTGAAGCCCGATAGTGCTCAACTTCTAAACGATTCACTCTGCTCTGTTTTAAGTGGAGGTTGTTATTATTATGTATAGACTGATAGCTTCTTGCGACATCACCACACAATTAGAGTTTAGGTTATTGTTTTTATCGTTCAAAAGATTTTTTTGCTAAATTTTATTCAAAAAAGCTAACCGGCATATGGGTTAGCTTTTTTGAACCACAAAATTATCTTTTATCAAAACAAAATGAGCTCAAATGAAAGGTGTTTTTTTAATGAATGAATATGATAATTTATTACAACATTGTCGCGAAATTGGGGATTCTGTTTTAGAGGAAAATTTTAGACCAATAACTAAAGGTTGAAAGTTGAAAAAGCACATT
>NZ_AZFI01000002.1 GCF_001435755.1 Ligilactobacillus acidipiscis DSM 15836
TTCATCAGTACCACTTGATAAAGAACCTTAAAAAAAGGACTTTGCACGTAGTGGCAAGGCCCTTTTTGCTATAAAAATAAATTTTTATCTAGCTAACAGAATTTATCAGCTCGCTTAGTGAGTGCACTTTAATTTCAGCATGGATCTTTTGATGAGCCATTAAATTATCAGGATCAAACAATGCGCCGGCAATTTTAGCGTTATGCGCTGCTTTGATATCTAAACGACGATCGCCCACCATTATTGCAGATGCCCGTTCTAACTTGAACTTATCTAGCAAATAGTTCAATGAATCAGGTGCTGGTTTCCGTGGAAAATTATCCCTGCCAGTAATACTTCCTGAAATAAACCTTTTCAGATCATCACGTTTTAATAACTCGACAGCCCCATTTGCACGATGTGTCAATAAAAAGTTTTTTCCGCCTGCGGCTGACACTTGTTTAAGTATTTCAGCTGCTCCAGCAAACCGTTTAACTTCACTAAAATGTTTATTTTCAATGATCTTATATTGTTCTCTGATTTCAATTAACTTAGAATCAGAAATATTATATTTCGTCTGATGATATATAAAGGCTTGGCTCAGTGACCTCAAGCGCATTATCTGATAAGCTTCAACTTGAGAAACTTCATATCCAGCATTATGCCACGACTCATGATAAGCAAGCGGCATGATTCGGTAAGTATCATAAAGCGTCCCGTCAAAATCCCAAAAAAAATTGCGGTAATGCATTTGCAGCTTCCTTTCAAGAAAAATTAAATATAGGGTTTGATCCAATCAACGGCAACATTCATTGCCAGGCGACAAGCATCTGTTTTATCTAACTCATTTTTCAATACGAAATCATGAATTGTTCCTTGAACTCTGATTTGCGCCGTCTTAACGTGAGCATCGCGGATCTTTCTAGCCAAAGCTTCGCCTTCGTCCCGCGCAACATCAGCTTCTGCTGTTATGATCAAGGTTTCCGGTAATGCCGCCATTTCAGCCTGTGTCGCTAACAGAGGTGAGTTATACTTCGTTTTACCATCGTTATCAGGTCCCAAAAAATTGCCCCAAGCCCACTTCATCTGTTCCCGCGTCAAATAATAGCCGCCCGCAAAACTAATATATGAAAACGTATCAAAATTATGATTAACCACTGGATAAAACAAAAACATCTTATAAATTTTAATTTTTTGTACTTGTTGCAAAGCCAAAGAAACTGCCAGACCGCCACCGACATCGTCGCCCCCTAGGATCAAACGTCCAAGGTCTAAACCATATTTACCCGCGAAATTGGGCAGTTGCTTGAAAACCGCCAACAATTGTCGTTGTTGTACTGGCGCCTGAGCTTCTGGAGCCAAAGTATACTCAGGAAAAATTAAACACACCCGACTTCTAGCCGCTAATTCACTCACTAACTTATGATAACTTGATTCGTCACCGGCAATAAATTGACCACCGTGAATATAAAAAACTATGGGCAAATGTTCACCTGGCTTTAAATCTGGAGGAAAAAGAAGATGGACTTTGATTTGTCCGAGGTCAGATCCCAAATCTAAAATTTCGGAAGTCACATTCACTTTATGCAAATAAACAGGCGTTCGCTGTTCGAAAGCCAGTCTTTCTCTGATTACATTGATCGTAATCGTTGTAGGAACAAAGTTTTTCGAGCTAGCACGTTCACAAACTTGGCGAGCTTCAGGTTCTAAAGAAATCAATGCCATAACATCACCTCTTCATTTTAAAATCAAAATATTGAAACGGGTTTTACTTCTGCATTTATAGATCTGAATTAAAGTTCTGCTGTATCATAAATAATCGTGACTGGTCCGTCATTTTGTAAGCTGACTTGCATATCAGCCCCAAAAACTCCCGTTTCGACCGTTAAACCAAAATCAGCCAAATATTTATTAAACAAGTCATAGTTTTGCTCTGCGATTTTTGGATCCTGTGCTTTGGAAAAACCTGGACGATTTCCTTTTCTTGTATCTGCATACAATGTAAATTGTGAAATAGACAAAATGCTGCCGCCAACTTGAGCCAAACTTTGATTCATCTTTCCATCAGGATCGCTAAAAACTCTTAACTTAGCGATCTTATTAGCACAGTATTTAATTTCATCTTCTCCATCGCCTTCTGTAAAACCAACTAAGAGTACAAAACCATGGCTGATTTGCCCGACAACTTTTCCGGCTATTTCAACCTGAGCATCTTTACTTCTTTGCACAACTACTCGCAAAAATAACATTCCTTTCAAAACAGTATTAATGAATCACTCTTTTAACAACATATACATCCGAAACCCGCTTAATATTATCGATCAATCTTTGCAATTCAATGGTGTCACGGACTCCAACTGTAATATTGATGATCGCCATCTTATTATTATCCACTCTGCCATTTACTGAATTAAGATTCTTAGTTGAATTATTGACCATTTGCAAAATATCATTTAACAGACCTGAACGATTATAACCTTCGATCTCTAAGTCTGTATCATAAAACGGATGTTCTTCAGGAATATTATTCCAAGATACATCAATTAACCTAGTTCCATTTTTTTCTTCGTTCTTAACATTTGGACAATCCACACGGTGAACTGAAACTCCGCGTCCCTTGGTGATATAACCAACGATGTCATCACCAGGAACCGGATTACAACAATGACTCAAGCGGACCAACATATTGTCGATCCCAGCTATAACTACGCTATCTTCTTTATTTGTAGTCTTCTTCGCTTTTGGATTGCTTTTATGTTCATTATTGAGTGATTTATGCTCTTCAAGAAGTTCTTTTTCTTGTTGCTGGCGCTTTTTTTCTTCTTGTTCTTGTCTAATATTTTCAACTAAAACATTAACGACTCCGATCGGAGTAAGTTCGCCAAAACCGATCGCAGCGTATAAATCATCCACCGTTTTAAAGTGCTTCTTCTCTAAAACGCGAGCAATATTTTTATCATTTAAAACTTCATGTGGATCAAAACCAGCATCCACCAATGAATTTTGTAAAACATCACGACCGGTATCGATATTTTCGGTCCGATCTCGTTGCTTGAAGAAACGTCTGATTTTATTACGTGCTTTATTAGTATGGACCAAATCAAGCCAGTCTTGGCTCGGGCCCGCAGAATTTTGTGAAGTCAAAATATCAACGATGTCACCATTTTTGATTTGATAATTCAAGGGAACTATCTTGCCGTTAACTTTGGCTCCTGTGGTATGGTGACCAATCTCTGTATGGATCGAATAGGCCATATCCAGCGGAACTGATCCCTTAGGAAGCTCGAGAACATCACCTTTAGGTGTAAAAACATAAACCCGATCAGAAAACAGATCCCCTTTGACACTTTCCATAAAATCATTAGCGTCTTCGGACTCATTTTGAAACTCCAAGATCTCTTTGAAAAAGTTTAACTTTTCCCCAGTATCCGTTGAATTGACAGCGTCCTTTTTTCCTTCTTTATATGCCCAATGAGCAGCAATACCATACTCAGCAACTTGATGCATTTCTTCCGTACGGATCTGTACCTCGAAAGGTCGACCTGCCGGGCCCAAAACGGTCGTATGCAACGATTGATACATGTTAGCTTTAGGCATAGCTATATAATCTTTGAAACGCCCTGGCATTGGCTTCCATCTTGTATGGATCGCGCCTAAAACTGCATAACAATCTTTAATGGATTTTACGACCACACGAATGGCTATCAGATCATAAATTTGCTCAAATTGTTTGTGCTGATCTCGCATCTTGCGGTAAATCGAATAAATATGCTTTGGCCGACCATAAATTTCGCAGTTCAAATCTAAATCAGCGATCGCTTTTTTAATTTGCTCGATCACTTGCTCAATGTACTTCAATCGCTCCGTACGCTTAGAATTCATTAAGTGTACTATTCGATAATATTGTTGAGGGTTTAAGTATCTCAAAGAAGTATCTTCTAGTTCCCACTTGATTGTACTAATACCTAAACGATCAGCTAATGGTGCATAGATTTCAAGAGTCTCATTGGCGATCCTTCGTTGCTTATCAGGGCGCAAATGGCTTAGTGTCCGCATATTATGCAGGCGATCAGCAAGTTTAACAATGATCACCCGTAGATCTTGTGACATTGCAAGCAACAATTTACGGTGATTTTCTGCTTGGGCTTCTTGATGAGAAATATACTTGATTTTGCTTAACTTGGTCACACCATCAACAATAATTTGTACGTCTTTGCCAAAAAGTTCACCCACATCACCTAAAGTGACTTCTGTATCTTCAACGACGTCATGCAAAAAGCCAGCACAAACAGTAGCTGGGTCCATCTTTAAGTCTGCCAGAATACCAGCAACTTGAATCGAATGAATAATATAAGGTTCCCCTGATTTTCTAACCTGTTCTTTGTGGACATATGTTGCAAAATCACATGCTTTTTGTACCAAAGCAACATGTTCTTGATTCATATAATCCCTACACATAGAGAGTACATCTTCGGCACTCCAAATTGTTTCTTTTTCCATAATCATTCACCCCAAAATAAACTTCAAATAAAGGACACTTAAAAGTTAACTCAGTATATCCAATTAACATGATACAAAAAATAGGAAAGTGTTTTTTGCCCCCGCAAGTTAACAACTTTTTTCTTTAAAATAAAAGCACGCATGTCTACTAACGATAAACAAACGTGCAACTCCTCTTAATCTTTGGTGATCCCATAAGAAAGATAGGTCAGGCCGAGATAGACTAACGTAAAATATAACGCATAGCCATCAAAAAAATACCTGTATCCAATTAAATACAACACTGGAAAAATTAAAAGTACTAGCCATGAAATATTTTTAGCCCCTACGAAGAGCCCTAAAATAATCGAGTAGACAATATTTGTGCCTAATAAAATAAATCCTACCTTCATAATATCATTCAAGTCCAACGTTGCGCCAATAATTGGAACGATAAATGAAAATACCGCCCCAAATGCAATACACCAAAGTGTTTTCATGGTAAACAGTTCCTTGACATTCATAAAAGACACCGCTTTTCAAAATTTCTTATTTAGTATTCTACTCTAGTTCAAGAACAATTACCAGAGTACATTATTTTAATGTAATTAGCTGTAAATAAGCTACTTGTACACTAATACAATATAAATAGATAGCACCAAATAACATCTTGTGTGGGTCAATTTTTGGGTCAAAAAAACAAGCCTCGGATTGCTCCGGGGCTTTTATGGCTATTAGGATTTTTCTAACACTTCGCTAAGCTTTTCAACCTTTATATTAGAGTCAAAGCTTTTATTCATCTCATCAATTCTTTTTTGAAAAACTGAAAATATATTTTTTTGACTTTGATCTATATCATAACCATCATTTACCACAACCTTAATTTTTTTAATATCATGATGGCTTAGAGCTGATTGTATGTCATACAAAGAACTTTTCAATTCTTTTGATCTTATGCCATTCTTTGCATAGTCAAAAGAAGTTACTTTCACATAATAATCATCCACTTTATAATCGATAATCGATTTATCACCGAAATCTCCCTCAATTTTAGGTTTAGAGATAGCTTTCTTTCCTTTAAAAGACTTTTGCAAAAGCTTCTTAACTTCATTTGTTGTTATCCTATTATTCTTAGGACGATCATAATACAAATATGATTTTTCTAAACTTTCCATATCTTCCAAAACTTCATTTCTATTCGAAACTAAAGTATTTATATTGTTAAATTTAAATTCATTAACCAAATAATTTGTCTTGCTATACAAATAATCACTTGAATCTTTCTCTAAAAGTGAGTTTTTAGGAAAATCAACATTTAAAGTTTGTTTTTTAAGCTTTCCAGTAGTTGGCCAATCAATATCTTCGTGTAATGCCTCCATTGAAATATCAAAAAAATCTTTATCCCACTCGTCATCAAAAGCAGCAACTCTCCTTTTATCTCTTACAGAGACAAATCTAGAACGCTGAAATTTAGGAATATGAAAAGCAATCCCAACGTTTAATGCTTCACCTCTGATTGAACTAGGAATATATTGCAATACAGAATAATAAATGTTTACTTGTTTGGTCATTGTTTTCACACCCTTTCTTCAAAGTTTAAATTTTTTACTAAGCGAATTAATTATATCTTGGTAATGATCAAATTGGAAATAAAGAAATTCTTTTGCTGCTAATAAATCATCGCAGCTTATATTCCAACTTGATGGTATACCCTCAAGAAAGCTTTGCTTTGTTTCATCGGTGAGATTTTTAACACTTCGTTCAATTTTTGAAAAGGGATAATCGCCTGTAATTTGTGAAACCAAATTCTGATACAACTCCTCATCTAATTCTTTAATTAAAACTGGAGGTGTTATCATATCCTGGTTTAAACTAATTTTATCCCAAATTTGTGCAATCCTAAATATATATCCAAAATCAATAAGCGTTATGTTTTTTGTTTTCTTTTCAAGCAGCCAATTACCACGATTCCCTCCTCTATCAACATTCATAAGCAGCTGATCTAGAAAAAGTATACCAGGAAAGTCTTCTTTATTACTCGCACTTCTCATGTGAGCTGGCAGGCCACCTGTAATACCGTCTATCCATTCTGATATAAAACATTCTCCAGGCTCAGCTTTTATAGACATTAAAGCAGGAGTACGATCAATTAGCTCTTGGGATAATCTAGCAATTTCAAAATCGGGAGTTGGCAATGAGAGAGCTTTAGCAACTCGGTAGCCCACAAGCTCGTTAAACAATGATTTTCCATTTGATCCTTCATTTCGACATTTCATAACAAACAACTTTAATCCACTGTCACAATAAACTTTAAAGGGATTAGTCGTGCCAATTTTTATTTTGTTTTCGATCGATGTAATCTTTTTCATGAAATGCCCTCATAATTACCCTTTGTTTTATTGATCATACATAAAAAGACCTCTTTGGGCCACATTATTCAAAAGAATAAGAGGTGCAAGAGGTACCGTTAAGGTTATACTATCAGTTTTTTATTGTAAGTCAAGCATAGTAGAGACCGTCTAAAAACACGAATTATACTTTATATAGTGTTATTGTATATAACAAATTAGAAACATAATACTAGATATTGCGCCAAAAATTTTTAGTAAGTTTTTTCAAAAAATTGCAAAAAAATAACGCCCACCCGGGAAAGGTGAGCGCAAAAATCACAACATAGGCGGGACATTGATCCGCCTTTTGTTAGTATATCATTAATAATAAATTTTTTGACCAGGGTAAATCAAATTAGCATTCTTGATACCATTTTTAGATTGTAGATAACTAGTGGATACACCAAGCCTTTTAGCAATCACTGATAAATTGTCTCCTGATCTAACTACATAAACTCGGGTAACAGGTTTAGTTGCATTACTTACTGTTGTTACATATTCTAGGGTATTAGAAGCTGGGCCAGTCACAAAGTAGCCATATCCACCTGATCTTGGCTGACGTACCCAACGATACCCGCCTTGGATAATAGCACGATCAGTTTTGACGATACTACCAGCTGGTAAAATAGTTAATACACCAGAACTAGTTGAAGCACCCTTGCGGAGCTTAACAGCCGTTTTAAGCTTATAGGTAACATTGTTAGTTACCCAACTAGCTGGCTTAACTGTTGGTTTAGTAGCAGGCTTGTTAGCAGTAGATGTAGCTGTCCCTTTAGCTCCACCAGTATAGAAGCCGGTAAAGTCATAAGAAACATCAGTCCGTGAGCCAGCAATCATCATATCGGACGAATATTGCCATGCTGCTGCATTGTCAATGCCTGGTTGATTAACACCATATGCGGCACACCAGAACGAACGTGCAATTGTTTTGCTGCGGTCAATGCGAGTATTGAACCAACTAGTATTAGAGTAGATTGCAATGTTAGGATAGCCTTGCTTGTGTAACTCATCGGTAAAGCTGTTGATATAACTTGTCAGTGCCGCTTTATTATGTGTTAAGTTCCCAGCTTCAACATCAATAGCCATAATTGAACTAGCGCCAATACCACGTGCTTTAGCCTGTTGTACATAATAGCGACATTCTCCACGAGCGTCATTGTCTGACGTTGCTTTCAGGAAATGATAGGTGTGAACAATCAATCCAGCAGCCTTAGCGTTCTTAATTTGGTTAGTTGCTTTCGGGTTGACGTACTTTGTACCAGTGCCACCCTCGGTAAGCTTAACGATAACGGCTTTAATTCCCATGTTTTTAGCAGCCTGAAAATACGCTAGAGTGTCTGGCTGATAACTTGCAACATCGATAAATTTTGGATAGCTCATTTATTTGTCATCCTTTCCCTTATCACTGTGATCATAGTCCTTTTGTAGTTTAGCTAATCTATTTTTTAACCAACTAGGAATTGGAATCCCTGTTTGTCCTAAGTTTTCTGAAATACTGATTGAATAATTGAGGATATAGAATGCTACAACTATATCAGCATAGCTTTCATAACCCATCGCAGTCATCAAAGGATACAAAACTAAAATAATCAAGATTACTAATCCATGTTTGATCAATCCGTTAAGCCCTTTAGTGCTTTGCGTCTTAGCCATTGTATCCGCGGCTAGGAATGATTTAGCATAACCAGTGAAAATGTCTAGAATAATCACGATTAGAAAAACGATTATCATTTTGTTATCGACCATACTTCTCATGTTTTGCAATAATAAATTGTGAAACGGTACTGTTGTTACTGGTGTCAATTTAATTCCTTCTTCCTTTTTTCTGCATAAAAATAGCACCTAGCTTGTGCCAGATGTCTTACTAATGATATTCCGATCCTTGACAAATCGCTGTTTTATTGTCCACGGTTTCTCATATGCCATATATACACCTTCTTACTCTTTTAGCTCACTTTCATCAGCGACAGCTTTATCTACTTTAGGGTCGTCGTCTGAATCTACATCTTCGCTATCGTCCCCAGAATCGTCTGTATCGGTTTCTGGTGGGTTGTCAATAATTAGCGGGTTGTCCTTGTCGTCCTGTTCAACCGTCACCTTACAAGCGTCCAAACTAATACGTCCGCTAAATTCTGGTCTGTTCTGCATATCATCAATTTCATTTTGTGTGAATTTCTTTTGATATGCTATCGTGAAGTCATATTTTTCGGTAAAACAAACCTTATTATCTGGATCCAGTGAAACATACATCCCAGCAAAAACTATCAAATAATAAGTTTCAATCTCGACTGTTATTTGACTTGCGTCCAACCACACCAATGCGAAATTATCCTGATTGGCACAATTATCTTCAGCGCCAAAGAGATAAAAATAAAGCACTGGATATTGTGCTTCATGCTTGCGTATTTCTGTGATTGCGTCGAACGAACTTAGCTCTGCCTTACGCATGTAAAGCTTGTCAAACTCATCTTTTTGAGCCTGTGTGAATTTAACCAATTTGCCACCTCCTAAACATGGTAAGTAACATTGCCGGATATCCAACCGTTTGAGCCTTTGCGTTTATTCCAGTTAAGGCCGACACGCAACTCATCACCGACTACATCAAAGGTTGAGGCAAACACACCGCTATCATCTCTTACATAGCAACCGTTCCAAAGGTTGTAAGTTGGCACTGCCCAATCGGGTATCTTTGCGAAAGGCGTCCCTTTAGTGTCAATGACACCGCTCGTGTTTAATATGTTGAAGTAAATCATAATGACGCCTGGTGACGCCTCTTGTACATAAGACCTGTGATAACCACCGCCATAATTTGCCCAGTGGTTCTGCATATCTAAATCGGCAAAGCGCTTTTCACCGCTTAGAGAATTGGTAGTGATAAAGTCAACACCAAGATTTAACAAGCTTTGCCGGTTACTGTCGTCTTTAGTAGTCCACAAGCCAACTTTCAAGCCAGCTTGATGTGCCTTGATAATATTGTTTCGCGTAACACCTTTACCAGTGTAATTGCTGTCTATGCCACTATTGACGCCCAACTGCTGCGCTTGTGCCATAGTATCGGCAGTGATATCACTCACTAAATAGCTAACTTCAACTAACGGCATGCGTTTCTTGATTTCCTTCAGGGCGTTGAGATTGAAAGAGATAAACATCATTTCATCTTGTATGCCAAAGCGATTGATGATAGTGACCAGCTGATCGTAATTATCTGAAGTGTACTTGTCAGTACTATTGACTTTGATTTCTACCACCGGTATCAGCTGGTAGTCCTTACAAATGCTCAAAGCTTCTTCTAAGCTAGGGATAATCAAATCTTTGTCAGCTTGGTTATCTACCCTATTCCCAGCATCAAGTCTTAATTTTCTGATGTCAGCAAAAGTGAATGAGCTAATTGCACCAGTGGAGTTCATCATGCGATCAACAGTGCCATCATGCATCACTACCCAGCGTCCATCAGATGTACAGTGGATGTCAATTTCGACGCCAGCATGATTGACAGCCTTTCTGATTGCTGGCAAAGAGTTTTCTGGTGCAATTGATTGTGCGCCTCGATGTGCAAAGAAACGTGTACCTTTCCTGAAAGCTTGGTGGTGGTGTGAGTCTTCTGGTGCTGGTGACCAGTCGGTAGCTTTAGTGCCTAGTTCGATTTTGGGACGACCAAACTTTAAATTGTTTCCCTTGATTCCTTTAGACTTCACTCCAATACTGCCTATGCGGTTAGTCCCTTCAGGTATTGTAATCGTGTTACTGATACGCCCATGGAAACTATCACCTACTTTAAAAGTTCTACTCCAGCAATTACGCGCGGCAGGCTTTTTATCATCTCTATAGCAACTCATATACAACAACATTCTGCTCAAACCAGATACTGAGGTTACCTTATCAACATCAAACTGAAAAGACAGCGTGAGGCGCTTACCCACGAAGGCAGCTATATCTATGCTCAAGTCATTATTATAAAATTTGATGTCGTCATTTGTCGACCACACGTCCGAATTGGTAAGCAAATTAGTCCCGCCGATTTCCAGGTCATCCACTGCCTGCTGCGGTTTCTTGTCCATCGCGTCTAGGCGGTCTTTCAATATGTTGTACGTCTTGCCATCTGCCTTGGAGACACGGGCGTCTTTGCTCTCACTGTCCTTGTCCTGACCGTTGATTTGGGCGTCGAAACGATTCTGAGTGCCGTTTGCGATTAACTTAGCGCTTTTGCTATTATCATTAGCTTCCGTAGCAATTACACTACTAATATCAACACCATCTGCCATTGCCTCACGTATATCACCACCATAACGCGCTGCTTTATAATCACGAATTGCATTACTTCTAATTTGTGTCCGTGAATCAACTTTTTTCTTATCATAGTCATTAGGGAATTCTATTTCTCTTTTTAAATTTGTCACTTAAAAACCTCCTAAATAAATGCCTCATTGTAGGACTTATCCACATCAAGCGATATTCCATTAAACGTGTTGTTATATTGCCAAGCGTCTGCACCTTGTGGCGGTGTAGAAATACCCCAACTAGCTATCCATTTGTACTTAGACTGTGATGTGAAGCGCGTGCCCATCCACGAGCTTGAGCTATAGTCGGCCGTATTAGTGTAGCCAGCGTCTGACAGCACTTTATTAAACGCTTTAACTTCATTAGTCAGCGCCGTTGTATCACTGGATAAAGTTCCATCTTCAACATCACACGCCACGATGGTGCTTTTAGAAATGTTGTTTGCTTGAAGTTGCTTAAGATACCATCTAGCTTCATCTTGCGCATTAGCAACACTGGTTGAAGTGAGATAATGATAAGTTCCAATGAACTTCATGCCTGCGTTGACTGCATAACCTTTTTGGTTGGCAAAATACCTATTAACATAAGCAGTCCCACTTTCCGAACCTTGTGTTAGCTTGATAATCACACCTTTAATGCCTTGTGAGTAAAGCGTGTCAAAATTTTGTTGAGTAAAGGCGCTTTGATAATCTGAGATGTCCATAAATTGCGTGCCGGCTGTCCAACTCCCTTGATTAAGCTTGTCGATCTGATCTTGCAATTTTTTAATGTCTGTCGATGTTGCCTTGTTCTTGACTTGTTCAGAAACATTGGCAAGCGACCACTGATAAGCCTTCAGCTTATTAAGAAAGTTGCTACTTTCAGCATTACGTTGTTTGTTCAACATAGCTTCATAAGTGGAACCATTCATCGCATTAGCGCCTAATGTGAGTGATGAATTAGCGACGCTCAAACAATTCAATGTTAGACCAGTTATGCGTTGCTCCATGTCGATGCCTTGAAGTTTGTTATTGACATGTACGGTGTCCCCACAATCAAGCATAGAAAATTTGCTGGGTGAGATAAATGCCAAATCGACATAACCAACTTGAAGCTGCATGTTAATGTTAGCTTGACTTGCAAGGAACTTTTTGCCTTTAGAAAGTAGAGCACTTGCAGTCGTCACATCGTCCCACACCTGCGTGGCTGTTTTCCGTCCAAATTGTGCAATCAATGCTTTATCTTCCAAAAAAAGACTGCCGTTGTTGACACTTGAAATATTCAACCGAGGATAGGCAACTTCTGCGTTATCTGAACTAGCTTCGCCCTCTGCTGGTTCCCGTGTGGCTCCTAAAGGCTTTAGCACCGTCACAACACTTTGCGCATCAACTGAACGAGCTAGTGAGACCATGTTCTGTGTCAAAACAATGCTTTGCTTGTTTGTACTGCCAATTTGAGGCATGTAATCTAAATAGAGCCCATCATTCTCATGGCGGACTCTGATTTCGCCTCCAAGGCGATCAATTAACTTTTCTTTGATGTTTTCATATGTGTCTTTGGTTTCGTCGATAAAACGATAGACATTATCAGTGCTGTTCGTGACGGTAATTTTACCCAATTTGATCTGTTTGAAATTTTCTACTTGCTTATTATGCTCATCAATCAGCCACTTTAAAAATTCTTTGATCGTGGTGTTGTGAAACTCTTTAAATGGTGGCGTGCTATCGTGCAAGAAGCCTTCCAACCCTTCACATGTCACTTCTTTGCTGATTGAGCCTGAGCTATCCATCTGATCGTTTGAAGTTAAAACACGCCCTTCAAAGATCATAATTTGAGTGTCCGGACGGTAAACTCTCACAAAAGATTGATATGGAAAAATATTTGCATACTCCCGATGTGACGGATCCAGTGAAAATGTGAAACTTGGATAACTATCCACACTCTTAGTGACAACTGCCGACATCAGTCTCCGCCCGCTCAATGTGTCTGAATTTAAAGAAAAATCTTGTTTGGCATTCAACCCTTGCCTTAGTATGATCTGAAAACCACGTGCCACTAGATCACCTCCTCCGTCCAGTCAAACTTGAGCGTGCCATTGCCAGTGATCTTGATGTGATTCTCACCAGGTTGAAGTTGGACGTCCATGTTATCGGTCACGCCTGCTGAAATATGGCAAATGACACCATCAATATTTAATCTGAAATCTGAAATAGCATCGCAAATTAAGTTAATTGGTGCTTCACCAGTGTTAACCAGCACAATGCTTTCAGATCCACTTATGTCATATTCAGTTGGTTGCATGACTCCATTGATAAGGTCAAATGTGTCCCAAAGCTCATTGTATTCATTCGGATGGAACAAGAATGGATAGCACTGAAACACTACTGAAATAGTTGAGTAAACGGATCCTTCTGTGATCGTAGGTGCGGCCTCAGCTTCGGCTAAATAAAAACGGTAAGGGTCGGCGTCATCAATTAACTTTGTCTTGCCTTTTGTTCCCATTAGCCAATCGGCAATCACGTGATACATATTTTGTGTTGCCATATAATCAAGTCTGCCTGAATATAATCGGCATGAAACGGTGATTGTTCGCTCACCGTACGAGTTGTTACCATATATATCTGATAGATCAATCACACCGTTAGCATACGGTAGTTGAACTGTGACCTTATTTTTAGCAGGCAAAGTAACAGCTTTATCGGACATGACTTTCAACCCAAAATCTGATGAATGATGCCCATTAAAAGTAAAGCCGTAATCTTTATTAGATGTTGGCATTGATTGCTAACCCCCTATCATTGAATTGTTGGCGTTGGACGCGCTGAACTGATCCATAGTTCTCATATGCTTTTGAAAAACTTTGGCCGTCAACTGTGACACGCTTGTCAACGATAGCGTCCAACTTCTTGCCGAGACTATCCAGTTTCTCACCATAATCGTGCATGACGATCTCTTGGTTATTTGATTGACTGTTAGAGCCGGTCAGTGTTGGTTGTACCATTGTTCCGTTGGAAGCTTGTACACTTCTAACCACACCGGCAATCTTGGCACTCAACGAATTAGGTGCAAACGCTGCACGCTCATTCAAGGCATCCATCAACAAACCATCAGCGCTGTCTTTTCGTGCATTGACTACATATTCAGGGTTATGTTCAGCAAGTGAGGCAATCTGCGGTTTCTTAACATATCCACCATTATCGTAGCCGTGCCCATTGCCTAGAAACGACAGGCTAGAGCCATAACGCTTTTTCGCGTAACGTAAAGCAGCAAGCAAGTTATCATAACCATTAAATATATTATGGTGTCCTTTAAACGCATTGGCGTTAAATGTAGTGCTAATTGTTTGCATCAAGCCTTTAGCAAGGTCACCAGTTTTATTATTCTTATCCCCGATGTTACCTTGTACGGCTTTTTCGTTCCCACCTGATTCAGTGCGAATCTGACGCAAGACTTTGTTTACCATGCCAGAGCTAGTAGACAAACCGTTGGCTTTCAAGGCATCTTTTACTTGGCCTTTCCAGCGTTGTACACCAGCGCCTTTTGGTGCATCTTTGTCTTCATCGTGTTTATTCTTCAACTTCTTAAGCATTTTAACGAATGTGCCAGAAATACCTTTGACTAAGCCATGACCTAAGGCCGGTGTAACTTTAGTAACCAATTCCGAGCCTCTGATACGTCCCATCGCATTAGTTACGACATTGCCCAGCGATTTAATCGGATGCTTGATAAAATTGACGATACCGTCCCATTTATCTTTAACCCAACCAGTCAATGAGCTGAGCCAATTCTTTGAACCACCTGCATAATGTGCGATAGATTCACCAAACATCGAGCGGGAGGCCTCATGTGGAACGACTGTTTCGTCGCCTTCCAAATTGACATAAGCATTCTTACCAGTGACTTTATAAGCTTGGCCACCCTTGAGGATAGCCTCTTCACCGTTACCATCATTAACTTGTGCAATACCACGATAACCAGAACCACCAGTTTTTAACTTTCTGATTTTATGAATAGCATGTTTAGAACCACCAAAGGTGTGGATTATTTTGTTAATACCGCCAATACCTTTGTTCAGCCAACCAATAGCGCCGTTAATACCATTCTTAACGTGTTTTTTAATAGAATCTTTAATTCCTTTAAAGACATTTTTGACGCCTTTACCAAAGCCACTAAATGCCCTGGTCAGCTTACCCAAACCACCGCCGGTAAGTTTATCCAAGCTTCTATACATACCTCGAAAGTGGTCATGTGCACCTTTTTTAATAGAAGATCCTATGCGAGAAATATCTTTGCCTAAATTCCCCCAATGCCCACTTACAACGTCCTTCATAGTTTTGGTGATGGCCTTGCTAGTGTTAGCTCCATTTTTAAAATCTCTTTTGGCAGTTTTCCACATTGATTTAGCTGCACCTGTGGCACGCTTTTTCATGTCGTTGAAGCGATCAGCAACGGCTTTTTTGCCATTATTAGTCCATTTCTTGACATTTCTCCATCCATTAGAGAAGTGTTTTTTAGTGCCATTCCAGAGGTTCTTAACGTGTTTAACTGCGCCTTTATACATCTGACCGAACCACTTAGTTACACCTGAGAAAATAGCTTTAGCCGATTTAACAATGCCATTAACAAATTTTCTGAATTTTTTGTTGTGCTTATATAGTTCGACCAAAATTGCAATAACCGCAGCAATTGCTGACACGATCAACACAAACGGATTGGCCTTTAGAAAGTTAAACGCAAGACGTATACCCCTACCAGTTGTTTTAGCAACAGTCACTAAACCACTCATTGCCTTTTTGGCTGCACTTGTTGCAATGTGAGCTGTAAAACGAAGTGCTTTTTTAGCACCCTTGCCAGCAGTTCTAAAAGCTTTTCCCAAGCCGCGTACCGTTTTTTTAGCAACTTTTGCGGTAACTTTGGCACTCCATTTCAATGCTTTTTTTATACCACCGCCAGCTCTTTTGACGTATGTGGCAAAGGTTGAAATAGCCTTTCTAGCTGCCTTTGTCTTTACATTAAGCTTATAAGCAATAGATTTTGGCAATCTTGTTAATGCACCAACTGCCGACGAAACGCCGGACAAGACTTTGCCTGCACCCTTTAATGCAAAAATGGAAGTACCAATGTATCCAATAGCCTTACCAACTAACATTAAAGCTTTCTGATGTCCGGCCATTTTTTCAAGCACTTTAGCAATGCTACTGACTGGGCCTTCACTGTCTTTTGCATTATCTTTGAGCGACTTTATACCATCTACCACGTCACCGATAATATCAGCAAACACACTGAATGCACCTTTTGCAATCGTGCCAATTATTTTTCCAATCGGTGAAATAATTTTACCGAGGTCACTAAACGCACGCTTAACTGGTCCAACCGCTTTAACGATCAACCCAAACGCTTTAGAAGCTGCCCCAGCTAGACCGTTAATTGCGCCGGTGATGTTACTTTTGCCGATAGCGTCGATTATGGCTTTCAGGCCATTAACGATCTCAGATTTTAAGTGACCAAATGCACCTTCAAACGCAGCAGTCCCTTTGGCATACTTTTTAGCCTTATCAGTCATGCCAAGCTCTTCAATAGCTTTATCGAACTCGCCAGCACTGATTTTGCCATTTGCCATCGCGTCACGGAAGTCGCCAGTATAGGCACCGTTTTTCTTCATGGCCTTTTGTAATTTGCCAGAAGCGCCTGGGATCGCATCAGTTAACTGATTCCAGTTTTCTGTGGTCAACTTACCAGCACCAGCAGTTTGGGTCATGACTTGAGCGACGGATTTGAAATCATCCTTCGTTCCGCCAGCAACCGCAGTTAGGTTCCCAGCCGCCTCGGTTAGTTTTTCATAGCCTTTAACGCCGTTCGCAGCTAACTGGGCTGTCGTGCTTGAAACGTCTTTCAGATCATAAACAGTTGTATCGGCATACTCCTTAACGTCCTTGCCAACTGATTTAATTGTTTTGCTACTTTTGCCGGCTAACTCCATCGTGGCTTGAAAACCCTGCATAGCATCAGAAGCGTTCATTGCTTCTCCAGCTGTATCCTTTAGGTATCCGCCAATGGCAGATACACCTTGCAAGACTGCACCACCGATAAACGAGCCCTTGATAATATCCTTTAACCTGCTGAACTTGCCTTTTGTTTCTTCGGCCTCATTCTGAATGTTACGTAAGCCTTCACTTGCGTTGTCATTCAATTCAAGTTCTGTCAGATATTTAGTCGGTATGGACCGCAAAAGTTTTTCGTAGTCGATTACTTCGTCTTCTTCAGCCATAGCCTCTAACTTGGTGCGTACACTTTTAGGCAGTTTTTGAAGTAATTTATCGAAGTCAACAATGCCATGTTCTTCGGCATCAGCTTTTAAGTTGGTAGTCTTTTTCTTTGGCACTTCGTCGATCAGTTCATTAAAGCCAGTGACTTCACCACGTTCGGCATCGGCTAACAGTGCAGTACGTGTCTCTTCGGGTAATGAACTTAAAAGCTCGTCAAAATCGACGACTTCCCCTTTTTGTGCTTTGGCTAAAAGTTCAGTGATCTCTTCTTCTGGCAAAGCTTCCAACAGCTTGTCAAAGTCGGTAATACCTGCCTCTTCAGCATCTGCTCTCAGACGCGTTATTTCTTCATCTGGGAGCTTTTCAAGTGAGGTTTTAGCACTAGCGACTTTCTCGCTTAAGTTGCTGTCATCAGCCTCTAGTTTTTGTTTAACAGGATCTGAAAAATCATCTTGGACTTTCTTAGAAGTTGAGCTTGATTTATCAGATACCTTTTCAGCATTCGCATTGAAATCTTCACTTAACTGATCGCCAGTGCCTTGACCGATTGATTCAAGGCGCTTGTCAACTTTGTTAGCCTCTTGCATGGCTTTATCAACGGCCATGTCTATATCAATTCTTATTCTTCCATCGCTTGCCATGTCTAACCTCCTTCCACTGCACCAACAATACCGGCAAATATATCATCTTGTGATTGTGCTTGGTCTTCAACGGACATGCCTTCGGTTAACGCATAATAATCTTGTAATTCACGTATGTGCTGAACCTCTTTTTGATCTTCAATATCGTTTGTTTCTGTTTCACGAATCTGAATGATTTGCTTGAACAATGTCTTATCTGTCAAACCATGCAATAATGCCTTAAATTTGTCCCAGTGCATTTTGCCCTGTTCTTCAACTAAATCAATACCATACTGTTGCATAAAACCCGCATAGATCATTTCAGCGTCCTGTATATAAGAAAAAGACCGGTTAGGTGTATCGCTACCCGCCCCGGTCTGAAATTGTCCGTATGGATCCTCATTAATGTAATCAGTCACAATCTGCACCGCTTCAATTAAAAAGTCAGTATCTTCATTATCAACCACATGTTCAAGCGCTTCTTGCCCATAGAAAGACTTAAAAGCAAACAGCACTTTGTCCGATTGACTTACATCATCATCGTCCATTAACTTATAAAATTGTAGGACATTATCGAAACACAGGTTAGGCACATACACATGACCGTTATGTTTGATCTCATCTTGCGAATTGTCTGTTAAGCTTAGCACTTACATCACCGCTTACTTTTAACTTTACCGTTTTTCGTGTATTCTTTCTCTTTGGCACGACGAGTTTCGCGATTATCATTTGCCAACAATTCATCTGCCTGATCGCGTAAGATACCGATAGCTTTCATGATTGCCATGGTGTCTGAATGGTAATGTTCAAATATCTGCTGACCCGAGCCTTCACCTAAATAACGGTCAAAGAAAGCGATCGCACAATCACGCATTGGAGCCATCATGCCGTTATATTTATTTTTTTGCTCGTCAACTGAAAGATCATTAAATTTAGAATTGCCGTCCTTGTCTTCCTTCATCAGCTCATCAACATCTTTCAAAATTTCATTAATCTGAGCTAACGTTTCGATTGCTGCTTCACGAAATTCATCGTTAAAAGCAACCGTACGGTTTTGACCTGCAATAGTAATCTCGGCTTCATTTTGAATCTGCTCGTCAATGTTAAGTTTTAAAACCATTATTTTGATCTCCTTTTTCGTCTCACTTCTACTCGTCTCTGTTTTTTAATTAAATTACTTTTCTAGCTTGGTCTCCCCGACCGCGCCTTGGTCGACGATCGGGGTTGTTATTTTCCCGAGTTATCGTCCGGGTGTTTGACATCTGGCTTTCCGTCAAAATCGGCGTTAAACGAGAATGTCTGTTTTGCACCTGGTGCACCACCAGAAGGTACAATCGCAGACATGTTAATAACACTAGTCAATACTGTACCGTCTGTTGCAGTCCAGCGGAACAACGTCTTCAAATCAGGACCGATTGAATATTGCTTAGACACAACATAATCTTGACCTTCATCGCCTTGTTTGCGGTGTCCTGCAAATTGCAATTGCAAACGCTTAGCGGTAACGTCAGTTGTTTGCCAACCTTCCCCGTCGTAGTATTCATCATTACTAGATGTTTCATTGTACGAAGGTGTAACATTATTAACACCACCAGCAATAGGAACGAACTTTGCTTCCTCGACATCATCTAGTGTCTTGTGGGAAAGAACGTCAATTTCATATCTGTTTTCATGGTTTAAAGTAAATCCACCAATGTTTTTAGGCATTTCTTCAGCCATATTTATTCCTCATTTCTATATTTGTTTTTTATGATCGTGACCCCAATTTCAAGGCCACATCTTACGTTTTGAATATCAATTGTTAGCTCGGCAGGTTCGGATTGGACTTCAATACCCACAAATTGAAAGTCTGTGGGTTGAGGTTGCCCTTTTAATGCCAAGTTGTCCAAGTCATCTAAATAGTTACTAATTCTGATAAGTTGATTTTGTGCTTCTTGCAAGGCGCTATAATCACCCACAGGAACCTGTCTAATGATCTCGAAGTTATAAAGAACCTCTTGTGTGCCTTCATAGTCTTCATCAACTATATGTGAGCCTGGTAGACGCGTTAATACCAACTGGGAGCTGTTTTGTGGATCAAGAAAGCCAGCAACTAATTGAAACCCCAAATTCTGTTGAATTTTTTTAGCTAATTGTTCTCTTAGATCTGTCATTACTTCCACCCCGCTCCACTAATAAACGCCTCATTGCATTTCTGCATTAAGTCTTTACGTGCTTTTAATCTTAGATCCCATCGCTTGCTTGTTCCTGGTGTCGTATAATTATGAACCATATGCCCACTAACAACGCCATAAAACTGTGCTTTGGCGTACGGCATTACATAATCAATATATGAGCCATCTGATGCCATGACTGAGCTTTTGCGCAAGTTACCTTCTAACCTGGGTACAAACTGCTCCATCGCTTGATGTGCGTTATTCATATAGGCTTTACGCCCTCTAATAAGTGCCTGTCGGCTTAATTTACGATGCAAGCCGGTTAGGTCTACATGTACCTCAATAGCCATTTAAAGCACCTCCAGCTCATACGACCATAGTTCGTTACTAAACGGATTGCGATTATCCACGATCTTCTGTACGGTGTATTCGTCGCCTTCAAATGTGATCTTAGAACCAATGTTTGCCTTCGATAATTTAGGGATCGGTTGAGAGATGTTTTTGTATAAAAAAACAACGGCATTGGCAACTATCTGCCTGTCGTTGTTCGTCCCTGTATATATTGTTTGTGGTTGAAAGACTACGCTTTGAATGGTGATCGGATCATCGTACGTCGGTTTGGGATAGACTCCACCTGATTGGCCTGTAAACCGTCTTAATATTATCTGCTGTTTGGCCATACTTTCCGGTATCAATAGCATGAACTAACACCTCGATACATAAGCCCTGTTTGAGCTAGTAAAGTGTATGCCACTCCATAAATACCCAAACGACCCACAGTGGACTTTGCAGCATCTCCACCCTCTACAGTAGTCCGACCGATAGAAACACGCTGTACACTGCTTTGAGACACTTCGTAAGGCGTTGTTAATCCCGTATAGTTTGAAAAGTTAACTTGCTGAGCGAGCGCGTGCTTAAATAAGTCTTTGCGCCACTTAGCATCGCTTTCCAGATCGTTCATACGGTAAAAGCTTTTGGTCGCAATGTCAAATAATGATTCGGCAGCAGCCTCTGATTTATTGAATTTATCTTCAGTTAGATCATCAGCAATAGAACCTAACGCTTGATATTCTTCAAATGTTAAATAAGCCATTCGGCACCTCCTCGAAACCGCCAGAACTAGGCGTCCTCATTGTTCATTTTGTGGGCGATCGTACGTTTAAGCTACTGAAACGCACTTGGAATACGCCTCATAGCACTGTTATTTAGTAGCTTTATTAACAGAAAAGTCCACGGTTGTGTTATCGGTGAAAGTAACCTTTGCACCAGTAACTACACCGTTCTTATCTTCGTTGATAACACCGGCAGCATCGGTAAACCAATTTTCATATTTCGTTAATCCTGCTAATTTAATGCGTCTTCTGGTGCCGGTGTCCATGGGGTAGCAACACTGCCCTTTTCCAGCTTCAACTTACCGAATTTCAAATATGTTCCTGTGCTTAAATCAAAAGCGGAACTCGATCCTCCGATGTCAAACAATCGTACATTGTTATATGTTTTACCCGGCCACGTGTATGTTGATACAAGCTTATAGCTATTTTGTCCTAGCTTTTGAACCCTCGCTGGTTGATAATCATGCCCTGCCCCGGTATGCCATGTAATTTGAGCCTCACTCAGGTCTTTGACAGTTGCATCAGTCTCAAACCATATTGTTTGAGTATAAGTCGTCCCTTTAGTAAGCATATACCAAAAGGAATGTGGATCTTGTGGAAGAATTTCACCAGCAGTATTTAATGGTAATTTCAAGTAAGCATAGCCGTCTTGCCAGACAGTATTAGGGATGCCATAACCCATCACGTATTCCTGATTAGTACCAGAAGCTAGATTCTTACCATATACTTGCTCGCCATTGCTGAAAACCTTGTCCACCGGCTTACCATCAACAACACACGCTTTACCGTTGATTATTGACATTTAATCACCCCTCAATGAAGTAGACGCCGGACTTGTCAGTCAACGCGTCATACTCTGCTTGTGAGACGATATTGATAACGGCATCATCACCCTTATCGCCTTTCAGACCATCACCAACAGCATCTGATACTTCTCTTTTTAGTTGTTGGCTTAGGTCGCTGAACTGCTGAATAAAGTCGTCAACCGTGATGCTGCTGACTAGATCCCCAGAAATTCCAGTGACGTTCTCGTTGATTTTAAGTGCTAAAAATCCATCACTAGGATAGATTGCAGTGCCACCATTTACGGTGTCCCACAACTCAAGCAGATAGCTTCCAACTGGCAATTGAGCCAATTGTCCGCTAGTGATGGTTGCCTGATATCCCGCGATACTGGCACTGATTCCCAACAGATATCCGGAATCGTTTTTAATTCTGACCTTTGCATCTACTGATAGGTTTGCTGCACCACCATCATCGAACGCATTCAAATATATTTCAGTTGTGGTATCGGCAAATTTAAACTGTTTATTGCCGTTGTCAAGATATAGCTTCCTAATAAAGAATCATCTCCTCGCGCTAATCATATTCATCATCGTTATCTCATTAAGCTGTGGTATCAGTACCCGTTGATTCAGCCATATATATTCACTCTTTTTCTTATTATGTTAATCTGGCAGCGCCGACCTTAACCTTGCCGACTGTCGGCGGTGTTATTTTCCCGAGCCACCATCACTTTTTGGTGTGATACCTGTATAGATACCAGCTTTGGCATTATCTAATACGATTGCATCATAGTAGGATAAGCCTTTGATTGTGTACCGGTAACCGCTGCGGTCTGTTTCTGGTGAAATAACTGAAACGTCATCATATTTTACAATCGGTGCAATAGCAGTTAATGGAGTTAAGGCAAAGTTAACTGTGCCCCCGATGTCCAAACCACTAATGCGATCTTTAGCCACGCGCAAAATCGGAACACCGCCGTCAAGCTGTGCAACACTCCGATCAATGCCGTTGATGTTTTGTGTATTTACAGAAAATGAACGGGCGATGTCCTTTGCATTTTTCAAGGCTTTATAGAAGCCAGCAGATGCAAATAAGACATATCCGCCTGGGATCTCATGATCAAGCATATATGCTTCAATATCGTCGTATACATCCAACACATTTTTAGCCGTGACAGTATCAGTAACGTTTTTACCAGCATTATCGGCTAAGACCTGCATTGCCACCTTGTCACGGCGTGGGATAGTTACCCGGCGTTGATGTTCAGAAACAACATTGGCAACTTGGTATGCACCGTTTTCAGATGTGTCCAACTCATCAAGATCGTATCCAATCCAGTCTTCATGTGTAAGTTTGACTGTTTCTTTAGTCATGTTTACCTTAGACCGAGCATTATCTCCATTGCGAACATATTCTTTCGGTTGCATTAAGCCGTCCATTTTGTTGATCCGTACTTCATTGACACCCACAAAATCAGCAGCAGTAACGCTCTTAGCGCCTGCCATTAGTGGTTGCCAGATTTGAGATTCGGCAGCAAACTCCTGATCAATTTGCGCCATATCTTTACTATCTAAAACAATACTCATAGTTTAATTCCCTCTTTCTATTTTTCTCCGCTCATACGTTGAGCAATCTTCTGAACCATAGTCGGTTCATTGCCACCATTGCCACCGCTGGGATTACCTAAAGAAGTAACCTGAACACCTTTAGGCCCATCAGCTTCCTGGTTGCTTTTGGTATCGAACAAATATGAATCGTTTTTCTGCACTTCTTCTAACTGGTCATTAAAGTTTTCAAGCTTACCGTCTTTACCCACTGTGACTTTGTCCAAGTCTAGTAAGCCAAGCACGGCTTTCGGGTTACGCGCTTTTGAGTCACGTAATGCTTCGTTGATTTTGAAATCTCTGCTTTGATCAGCCAGTTTCTGTTGCCACTCTTCATCTTTGTTCTTGTTTGCTTCTTGGAGCTGGGCTAGTTGATCTTGAAGCTCTTTGTTATCCTTAGACGACTTCTTAAGGTCCTCTAATTGGCTGTTATGGTCTGCAAGTTGTTCTTTTAAGCCGTCACGTTCAGTTGTTAGGCTTTCAACTTGGTTGTTAGCGTCTTGAACGTCCTTGCCATGTTCGGCCATGATCTTATCAATCGCTTCACCTTCAATGCCTAGATCCTTTAGAAACTCTCTTTTCATGTGTATAACCTCCATACGTTTTTATTTCCCAGCAACGACTGGGTTTTGGTTGCATGAAAAATAGACAGTTTAACGACATATCCAGGTCGAATATATTTATTTTGCTACGATCCTCTCACGCCCATATTGACGTGCTAGAAAATCGTTATCTTTGACAATATCTCTTAACTTGCTCTGATAACCGCGAATACTTGTCTTTAGTTTACGTTGAGCCTTCTCATCACCCAATTTATTTGCCATTTTTAGCTTTTCCTTTTGGTGGCGAACAGAGCGCTCATAATAGCGTTGTTTCTGCTGTATGTCTGCATTCTTGCGGGCTTTACGTGGATCATAATGCTTTTGAAAATTATGACTCACACCCTCAACATAGGGATATAGATCATGCCGACAATTAATACCCAGTGTCTCGCTAGGCTGACCATATCCATAGTTATATATCGAATCATAACGCGGGTTATATGATTCGTGTGTAGGGGGTACGATATTTACCACCTTACCTTGAATATGCGAACACGCTTCACGTGCGGCAGGGTGACTTGTCATAGTAGCGAGTACGCTGTCGAACTCTTTCATCGATTGAATACGTGTATCATTAAATGTCCTTGATGCAGTAGAGGTAAGTACCGTACGGGTGTAACCCTCTAAGCTCCATTGATGCCCGCCTTTGTCAATTAAAGATGTTTTCATACCTTTGTCCTGCCATTGCATAATATTGTCTGTAAGGGCACGCTGTGGTGTTTTACGTCCTGTCTGTATATCCAAGGTAGTACGATTAACAATATCTTGGAACGTCCGCATTGCTGCATTCTCGCCATAATTAGTAGTGAGTAGTGTTTGATTAACATTATTATCAATATCAAGAAAAGCTTGATGTGCATAACTCTTAATAATCTGCCGTTGAGTTGAACTGATTGGCTTATTTTTTCGTTGCAGCATAGTGGCCAATTGACTGTTCATTTGTTGAGCAACTTTCAAACCATTATCTTCGATTAAACTTTTAATTTGTTGCTCGCTCATATTAGCCGTTTTAGCAACCATACGGACGACTTCTTCAGTAATCCCACCCATTTTCTGTAACATAGCAAAACGCCACGCTAAGGGGTGCTCTCTGTCCATTAACAACGAACGTGTGTCTTTAGTTGCATCAATTAACAGATAGAACAACTCTTGCTGTAATCTGGTGTAATTATCAGCTATCTTGTTGGCCTGATGATTCATCTGGTTCATCGTTATCTTCTTCGTCATCAGTACCACCTCCACCAAATAACGCGCCTTCTTGCAATGCAGCAGGAGTTCTGTCAGCTGATTCTTCTTGAGATTTCTGGATCCAATCCTCGGCTGTCGTCTCATTAATACCATAATTACGAACCAAGAATTGAACGCGTGGCATCATACCATCATCGACGGCTTGCATGTCTTTATTAAATTGTGCCTCCTGGTCTACAAATACACCGTCGTTGAAATCAACAATTGTTTCGGTGCTGTCCACATCACCATTCCATAAAGGAATGCCATTGCTGAATAAAGCACCATTGCTTGCTGTATATAAGATAGCTCGCACTAGTGCTTTAATTTGCTTATCGACCTGAGTTAAGTAAGAAGAACGCGTCTGATAGGTCATAGAGTTATTAGATACAACCTCAGTAGCTGTCTTAACGCCCTCACCATCAGCAGTAAATGTGCCTTGTGATAAGCCTGTTTCATTTTCAAACTCACGCATAAAGAAACTCATTGTTGATTGGTATTGCGCATTGCGGATAGGCTGTGTCAAGTCAGTGATCTTCATTTGTGGATCACCATACATTGCCTCATAAATATCTGTGCTCTTATCGAACATCGGTGGGTGCATCTCTTGCTGACCATTTCCGCTTGCCATTGGTCCGCCCGGCCTTAACATCTCGGAAGGCACTGCAATACGACGCTTGCCAATTTCTACTTCGTGTACAAACTGATCGTGAGTCATATTAACTGCGTCAACGGTATGCTTAGCATTGTCAATAATGCCCAAACCTAACGGACTTTCGGGGGAAATATTATTAGCTCCCGGTGTTTTAAAGTATGCAAATAGAGGTGTTTCTAGGCCAGATAGTACACTAATTGGCTGTAAGCCCTTATACTTCGGTAACTTATCTAACGGGACATTAACGCCAATTTGTCCTTTATCCTCGGACTCATACAGCTCGTTAGTGATCTGATAGTTGTAGCCACCTTCTTTTGCAGGTATCCATTGGTGAAACTCTAACAACGTGTAATAAAGATTCTTGTTGCCATCTTGTACGGTCGTTTTATCCGCAATCGCTGCTTCATTGATCTCGGTGACATTCGATTGCAATGGATAGAATTGATCGGCTTTAATCCATGATAATTTGATCTTATCATTTTCCACATATGGGCGGATAGCAAAACCACCTAATGCAATACCTTGTTCTAGCTGTTCTTCATATGTTGTATAGAAGTCGTTATCAGCCAGCACTTCATCAATCAATTCATGTGCTTTATTGTCCTTAATAGCAGTGGCATCATCACCGTTAGCAACACTCTCTTTGTTATTAACTGCCACTGAACATTGCTCGTTAAAGATAACTGAAGCTAAGCGTCTAGCAGCCATCTTAGTAATGTTCAGGCTAGATAAACGGCGCTCACATTCATGACCGTAACTATTGCGGTACTCCACTTTTGGAAAGTCGTTGCGATAGTATCGCTTAGCCTCGGCTATCCTAGTATACTCATCTGGTGAGATAGATATACGGCCATCGTCCGTTATGTTAGTCAGTGTTTTAATTACACCCACCTTAGCGCCTCCTTTTCGAAATAGATTTTTAATGCTGTCAATTAACGACATAGTCCACCTCCTACCATCTCAAGCCAAGATCACGTTCAGCATCACGCACAAAGTATTGGAACTGATCCGCACAATGATCGTTTTCTTTTATGACTTTAGGATCATCGCTTTGCAGTGTCTTCTCGTCCCATTGGTATCGCTTGTTTTCTTCGTAGAATATTTTATTAGCTTCTTTTTTGAGCATAAAAAAACGACCATGAGCTAATAAGTCCTGCACACGATCGACCATGTCAACCTTTTTAAGTTTGTTCACTTTGTGCCAATGGATAGCATACTTAGCATAGAACTCATTATCCAAGGCACCTTCAGCTGAGTCCATTGTCATTCTCATAGGCGTCATACCATATTCTCGGCCGTTACGATCAATGAACGCTTTTAAATCTTCAGCTAACTGAGTAGGCGATTTCTTATAAGCTTTACCAGCAGGAGAATAGTAATAATTATCCAGTAGTATCACGTTGCCTTTAGCAGTTAAGCCGTAACAACCGCACGTAGTAGCAGATGTCTCGTGCCCTGTATCGACTGAATAATATAAGCCTAGTAAACGGTCATCACTGGGAAACTCATCTATGACATGAAATAAATCAATATTATAAACGTTAGTCCCTAAGCCGACTACTTCACCCAGATACATCCACCGATAATAGTCAGGATCATTTTGTTTAACTGTCTCTATTTCTTGAAGATAGCTCTTAGCTAGAATATTAGGCAGTGTCACATCTTTATATGTTGAATGATCAACGTACCAATCAGGCGTGTTTCTTCTGCTTTCGACAAACTCATTGATCCAATCATACGGGTTCTTAGGTGGGTTATAGCTGTAATACGTTTCAACCTTTAGGTCATTTGGCAGTTGCTTACGTGTGAATGAAGCTCGCACTGTGTCGACTTCTTCCCAGCTATTGAATTCTGCCAGTTCCTCAAACCACAGCCAACGAACGTAACCTTTTGCGATGATAAACGACTTTAATTTCTGTGGATCATCAACACCACTAAAATAAATTGCCGTCCCTGTATCTTTATGGATAATCTTGTAAGGCGATTTCTTAAACTCAAACTGATTATTAACACGTAGCATATATATCGCCCATTTAATCTGTTCATAAACTGACATGTTAATTGTGTTAGCAACCTTGCGCATTACTAAGGCATTAGCATATGGGTCTTGCAGAAACTTATAAACAATATCCAAACTAATTGCAGACGACTTAGTAGAGCCACGACCGCCTTCTAACACCTTATTAGAGGCCTTGGAAAACAGCACGTTGTTAAAATGGGGATTGATCATTGCATCAACATCCACATCAATTACTGTTGTCATCCGTGTTCCTCCCATCAGTTCGGTTAAAGTTCATAATAATGTTATCCTGCGCATCGCCATCGGCTTCACGTTTGGCTTTCAGCTCAGCTAAATCAGCATCAGCTTTAAGCTTACGTATCTGCTCGGCCGTCATCGGGTCCATTGCTGGATAACGTTTCATCAGCTCTTTACCAGCACTTAGCCGAGTTTTTAGATCAGCCGGAGTTTCTACCACTTCCACGCCTTTAGGAGTGGCGACAGCACTTTTTTCACTTTCTTCACCACGCAAGATACGAGAATACAATTGAAGTACCTCTTCAGCTTTAGCTATCTTAGCATCTTCAAGTTTCTTCATTTTTTTCTCAATGGCTCTTTTTATGTCAGGTTTGGTCAAGTTTTCACTGCCTACTGACCGAGCAGTTTTTTTAGAATAACCTGCTTTGATTGCGGCTTGAGTGGCATTGCCAAGTTCAATATAGTAATCAACAAACCTGTTTTGCTTTTCCGTTAGTTTCATGGCATTTGCCACCACCACCTTTCAATTATGTATTTCTACAACACGCACCTAATAACCAACCACGCCATCAGCAGTCCACCATAGAACATTGCCGTGAACAATGCTATGAGTGCCAATGACAACCCTATGTATTTGAATAAGCTTTTCATAGCAACCTCTCCTGTTTTCTGTTACAATGACGTCAAAGGACAATAACATGTACATTGCTAACGATCAACGTTTAACTCCTAGGTCCTTTTGCCATTGACTTAACTGGTCAATGGTTTTTTATGTGCATTAAAAAAGACAGTCACAATGGACTGCCTAAAATATTATGTATGTCCCCGGTCAGGGACTAGCCTCTAACCCAGCTAACGGATATAACAGTAGGTGGAATCGAACCGCCTGTGATAATCAGTTATAAGTTAATGAGTCATATCAATGTCTGTCTATGTGCTCACGCCTACCAGGCACTGTTACGGTTAGATCATGCTAACCACACTAACGAATTTTCGTAGGAGGAAAATTTCGTGTTCTTACAAAAGGACTTAATTAAGCCTTTTTGTATATTACAAATATACAACACTTTTACGGGGTGTTCGTCCCGCTTTTGTCTCGCTTCGACAATTCTTTTTGAACGGCCTTGATAAAAGCATCTCTTCGTGCATACACCCTACTGCGAGATAGGCTCAAATGTTTGCCCAACCCTACTGCATCATAATGCCTGTTATTTGCAAAGAAGAATTCATAAATTATTTCGTATGTTGCACGGTCTAATAAAGTTCGTACAGGCTTGTCCACACATTGGCTTAGAACGCTCTCTACGGCATTTTTATTTCGCTCTAGTTCAATTAGCTTATGGTCAGATAAAACTCGGCTAACCTCATTCTCAAGTGATTCATCGCGTACATTCTGAGCACGTCCGCCACCGATATTTTCATCTGAGTAAGCATCAAACGGGTATCTGAGTTCTAGCTCACGTCTGCGTTTATCGCGTTCATAATCTGGATATCTCTTGATTACTTGAATCGCTTCATCTCTTGTTGCCAATATATTTCCTCCCTAAAATATTCTAACTCTGCGTTGTACTTTAGTCTGATATAGCATTGGTCCGATTCTGTGATAGACTATTTTGCCTCGCAGAAACTTAAATATCCTCATCACGTGTTTCATACCTCTCTTCCCATGTCATAATTCTGAACGGTGGGTGCTTAACATTTTTCTGATTTAAAGCAGTCGCTTTTGTCATGCCTACATGCCTTGCTAATTCGCCTAAGTTATGAAATGCAATCGTCTTTCCATCTTTGATCAAATAACGCATCTCTCGGCGCTGTCTCATGCCGTCTATTTCTTCTTGCATCTTATGAGCTTTCATGAATGATTGAATCGTTTTGCGATTTAGCTTGACTCCGTAATCTCTTGCCAAAATACCAGCCATATACTCATACCCAATACTTTTCTTTGAAACTTCACGTATTAAATCCTCTGATATGCTCGAATTAGCATGATGCTTAACTTTGTGATAATCGAGTTCCAGCCTGTCAATGACTTCATAAATCGGTTGTGGTCCTGAATAATCTAAATCATTAGCAATCTCCCATGGCTTTTTGCCTTGTTCGATTTGCTCCCTGATATAACTATCTTTCTGTTCTCTTGTCATAATTTTAAAGGCTCGTGTTTCATCGATTGGCAGTCGGCTTTTTCTGGCACGATTCTTTACACCTTTACTATTCCACAATTTACGGAACTCAATAATTTTAGGGTCTTTCTCGACTTCATCATCAGTAGCCCAATTATGAAAGCCATATGTTGTATCTAGGTACTTTACAATGCCAGCTGTAGCATTTCTCAACTGTTGTTTAGTTGCTGTCATGGTTCTCTCTCCTTTGCTTATTATTTTCCGGAATGCCTTGCCTTGAGGCTCGAACTCAAGCATGTACCGTTGCAAGGCTTGCTAGTTTGGATGCAAGAATTAGATATAATTGAGGTTTATTCACATCCTTGTTAGATTTCCGCCCTAGCTATGGCTTACAGACTTCTGACAGTCTGCAAGTCTAATTTTGATTAACGTGACCTCTGATTTGCGCTACAAATTGTGAGTATCTAGCACTTTCAGATTGGCGTGTAAACTCTTATCATCTTCCTTCTTTCAGCCAACCTTTATTGTTGTCTCGATTGTCGGTTCGAGTGATTATGCAAAATACTTGTTGGCTGTTGCTGGCTTAGCCGTTATCATAAGCTGAGCTGCGGTCGGAGCTTGAGAAATAATAGGATTAGGATCTTGCGTGTAAATTTAATTTGCTCCGACAACGGCCGAGAGAGTTTTGAAGCTCAAACGGTCTATAATGCTTATCTCTCTTTTTTCCTTTGCTTGATCATTGCTCCATATCTGCTTTCTCAAAATATTTCATCAGCCAGTCCCATTGCTCTGGCGTGCGTACTCGGTAATATTTAGTCATTAGTCGTCCTCCTTAAAATAGTTCATCATGCCAGCGCTCAATAATTGCTTGATAGATGGCTTGGTCCTTCTCTTTTTCAGTCAGCCTATCTCTGGATTTTATGGTTTCAAAATCTGCACATGCGTCCATATCATAATATATGTCAATTACAGACATTGCCTCTAATTGGCTATTAAGCACTAACCAGTCATACAGTTTCTTTTGATCTTTATTCATTGAAATTCCTCCAGTTCAATCTCAATTCGTGGGTTGTCCGAATAAAACTTGTGCGCAGTTAGATCCACAATCTGTGAATCATCACGCCATAGAATGCCATTTAAGGCGTCCAACGTGCTTTTGATATAATTATCGGTATCAGGATTAACTGTTGGTCTAACCTGCCCTGTCGTCCTTCTGAGGTGCTCTTTCTTACTGATAGACTTCTGCACTGCACGGTAGAACCAGATTTCAGCCTTAATGCCTCTTGGGTAGAAACAACATGTTTTTATTTCCGCCAACAAATGTAGCTGCTTCTTGAAGTCTGCCGTTTTCTTTGGGTCATACATTCGCAGACTTCTTCCCATCCGTACCGCTCGTGGTCTTGCTTGTGCGACTGGCTCGATTTCAAAAACTAGTCTCATATCATCGACCCTTTTCGCTGTACTCTGTCATCCACAAAAGCATGACTGTTCCAACCTCGTCGTCTGGGCTTGGGGTCAACTGCGGTAGTTTTATAGACTGGCCCTAGATCGTACGGCTCGACACTTGATCTAATTAATGTGTGTGTTTTCGGGTTCCAGTGGATAATTCTTTGATTTGGTCTGATTTTTCTTGGCATGGGTTAGCCTCCTTGTCTATAATCTGCTACGTCATCGAACTTAATCAATGCGCTGTGTGCTTGAATCCTTGAAACCGTTCGCTCGTCGTATTTTTCCGTTAGTTCTTCAAAGCTTTCGTTAGTTGTAACAATCAAGGGCATGTCTTCCCTAATCTGCATTAAATTGTCAATCTGTTCGAAGTTGAAGTCTGTATCACGTTCAGCGCCTAGATCATCAACCACAGCGATATCTGCGGTCTGTAATGCTGAAACAGTTCGATCGGTTGCCTTTTTTATCTGATCGTCATTGAAACCGTCCTTAATCTGTTTCATCAACAATGGCCACGAGCAGAAAACTATTTCGATATTGCGATAGGCGTCCGCTGATTCATTCGTGCCTTTTTGACGCTTACGATACTTAACTCGATATTTAGTTTGCTTGAAAATTTCTTGAATCGCTGCAAAAGCTAAGTGTGTTTTGCCAGAACCTGTATGCCCCTGCAAAATCATATGAGTGCTTTCGCCCTCGCTAAGGTGCATAGCACCCTTATAGACATACCTCGCAACTTTCAGACGATCATCATTATCTTTTGCAAAATTATCAAAGGTACAATTCGTTATATCTTTGGCAAAAATTGACGTTGAAGTGAGATAACCAATTGCTCCATGTTTTAGACTGTTCTCGGTAGCTATCTGAGCAGTTCGCTGTTCTAATTCATCTTTAGTGACTGGCTTAGTTCCACCGTCCAAAGTCGAATATCCACATACAGGACAGAATGCTGCTTTCTTGACGCCTTTATGAACATGCTTGACTCCGTTGTCATAAGTTATCTTGTCGCCCTTAGGTCTGAACATGGCTGTTTCATTACCTCGCTCCAAACACTCCGGACAAAACTCTTTTTCTTCGTCAGAGTATCTTCTGATGTAATCCAGAACGATCTCATTTATTCCCTGCATAATTTTCTCCTACCATGGCATATCATCCTCACTCAATCCCATCGCAGCCATTTCTTTTTCTTCGTCAGCCTTGAACATTGGCTTAATGTTGGGACGGTCCATGATAGTGTCAAGATTGACAGGCACTTCACCATACTTAGTGAGGTACTCTTGCTTGAGTTTCTCTTTGCGTTGGTGTTCTTTTTCCCACGTTTCTTTAATGCTGTGATGTTTCGCCTTATTAGAACGCTTATAGCCACTGTTTCTAGCTTTGTTTTTTTCTATCCAAGCTTTTTCAATCTTCTCTGCCTTTTCAACCGTAGTGACATTACCAGTTTCATACCCATCAAGGATTTGTCTTAGATAATTAAAATTAGGTTTTGTAGCATGTTGATCCATATAATTGATAGCATGTGAGACGATTTCATCACTCAATCGCTGCTCATAGTCCATCAGAACCAGCATGTTATTGTTGCTCAATGTTGCTCCAGTCATCTGGTAGTCAGTGAAGATGTCAGGAGCCCTTTTACTACTACTACTAATTCTCTTTGTATTATTAATACTTGTATTATTACCTTCAGCATTTTCTAAATACCCCCCTTTAATATTCTTAATAGGGGTATTTAATTTATTAACTACCCTAAGGGTTCGCTTTTTGATTTGTTTTCCTTCTCTGTCGTACTTAACAGATAAGTAACCTTTATCAACTAAACCATTGATAATTTGCGAACATCTTCCAGCAGTTAAACCAAAGAATTCAGAAAAATATTTGTTTGATGCAAAGCAGCCCTGATCGTTGTCTAAGCTGTTTATTTCTGTTAGAAAAACAACTTCAACGATTTTCAGTTCTTCATCTAGCCAATATTTAGCTGGTATCCAAACACCTTGAAATTTTCTGTCTTGTTTTGTAACTTTTCTAACTGCCATGCTGTTCCTCCTCTCGATAATCTCCCTTAACACCTATCTTCTTGAGCGTTTCAACATCTAATTTGATTCCGTTCAGCGGCATATGGTACTTGTTGCTAAATTGCTTATTGCCTATCTGGTGGCGTTCTGAATGATGAACCCGACATAATGCAATTACATGTCTTTTGCTATGGTCCACATGATTACGATTTAAACCTGAACCAATTTCATCAATGTGATCAATATCTGCATGTTTGCCACAGATAACGCACTTTCGATGCTTACAACACTGATATAGAAAGTAATTTTCATCTCGTGGAAGTAGCTCATAGCTGTCGTTGATCGGCACGTTATACTGAAAGATAAACTCAACAACTAGGTCTAAAAGTTTGTTAGCGTCTGATACTGAATTAGTTGTATCGGCTGCTAGGCTTATCTCTTTTCCCTCTGTTTCAATCGAATATGCTGTATAAAAGTAATCCTTTAAGAATTCTTTCATTGGTGCTCCTGACCATGATTGAATCTCATTTAAGAGACTGAAAAAGAGAGCTCGCTGTTTTGGTCTGACCTTTCTCGGGTCAACGATATTCAATTCAGCATATACATGGCTCAAGTCACCGTCATACATTGTCTTGAGATGCTCAATATTTAATGGGCTTTCCAACTTTGAAGTAATCTCATCGGGTGTTATTTTCCTGACCAAAACAGGTTCACTCATCTAATCCACCTCGATCTCGCTTGCGTGCGTAAAATTTTCGATCATATTCGTCATGCGGCAGTATTCGCATTTACCACATCTCTTCGGCTTAATTTCGCCATTCATGACATCCCACACTCGTTTTTGGTTGTCCTTGATGAATTCAAGTGCTCCATCTAATTCATAGCCATCGTCAACAGAATTAAAGTCAATCGCCATCTTATCGGGTGGGTCTTGCTTACTAACGGCAAAGATAAACGGCTGACACTCAACTCCAAACTGTTGCTTGATGAGCTCTTGATACACCGCCATCTGCATGTAATAGCCGTATGCTTTAACAAATGGCACTCTGTGTCTAACTTCTGGGTCATAGATGCCTTTGTGGATATCAGCAGTTGTCTTCAAGTCGCAGAAGTAACCATGATCTAAGACAAGGCTGTCAATTTTGCCCTTCCACGGATAACCGTCAATTTTGCCAGTCACAATAACTTCTTTCTGACCTGGTTCATAAACGTTCGTAAAGGCTTCATCGTGTTTCAGCACTGAAATCATGCTGTCAGCTTGCTTGTACTGCGATTTGATACCTTTGTCTGAATTGCCATACTTGTAAATAAACTTGGCATTGTCTGATTTGAATTTGTCATGCGCTTCTTGACTTTCGAAAAAGCTATGAAGCCAGTTACCAACCAACAAAGCAGTATTATCTCGATTTGGTTGCCAGTCTTCTTTCAGCATTGCTAAAGTCGCAGCTTCACACTTCATGAAGTCCTTGAAGATCGATACAGACATATATTTGAAGTCCGTATCATGTTCGTAGTAATTAGCCTGAGTAAGCTCCATTACTGCTCATCTGCCTTTGGTTGTCCTGTGATGTCGTCTAACAATTCAGTCTGTTCTTCCTGATCGTTGTCTTTTGATTTGTCGTAGTCTTGAATGATTTCAGTTATTTCATCGCTAGGTTTCTCATCTTGCTGTTTAACGTCCTTTTCAGCCTGTTCTGGCTCGGGTACGTTGCTTTGAGTATCATTAGACGTTTGAACGTCATCGTTGCTTGTAGCACCCTTTAAGATTGAATTAGCCTGCTGCTCTCTTTCAGTAGCTTCGACTTCTTTAACTTCTTGAGATGGCTCATTTGGGTTCTTATCATCTTCGGTATACATACCGCCCAAAGCTTCAGGAAATGCCTCACGTAATGCGTTAACAATTGCCGTCTTACGAATCATCGTTGCAGGCATTGACTTCCAAGTTGAGTTAAGTTCTTTCTGATGTGTCTTGTAGTCGTATCTTTCTTTCTTAAATTCATCAAAACTAATTTCAACATGATGTGGTTCTTTTCGATCGTTGCGATAGACATCAGCCCAGCCACCGACTAATTGGTCAGTCGGCAATATAAAAGCCCCATTGCTATATACAATTTCTTCATTACGGACAACGATTACACCCGCTTTAATACCTGCATACTGCTCATTGTTTTCAGCGCGCTTCATAAATGCCTCTTTGGAAGTGATAAGCTGTGCAGGGCTTCCTTTGAACTTGATAATGTACGCTTCTTTTAAGAAAGGATTAAGGTGCTGGTACTTGCAAAGGTTGATAAACATTACAATCTCTTGGGTTGTGATAGGTTCTTTGCTATCAACCAAATAATTACGGACTGTGTTTGGTGATAATGTGATATCTTCACCGTTAACATCAAACGTTACTGACTGTTCTTGTTTTGTTGCTATTTCATTACTCATATTGATATCCTCCCATTTCTTCCACTGTTTCGATTGCCATATCTACATCACAAATTCGTGCGTCACACTTGTATTTGCAATATGCAACTAACTGGCTCATAGGGACTAATCCATCATCGGTCATCCAGACTTCATCTTCAGTGATTAAGTCGCCATTCAAGTCGTGTAATTCTTTAGGTGCTCGTGGCATATTGTATTGTACAAATTGGCGTTGCCACTCATCTGAGTGGGTGTCCATATCATCAGCCATGCGGTCAAAATTATATTGCATTAAAATCAACTTCTTTTCATTTCTTCAAGCTGCTCTTGCCACATGTCGAATGCACTACAATAGATATATTGTTGTAACTCATCAGTCATATCATCATTTTCTTTTTCGATTTTTTGGCAAAGTAGCATGAAATTATCTTGGGTCATAGTTTGTTTTGCAAAATTTAAAAATCTAACGATTGCATCTGCTTCTTTAGTTTCCATGCTGTGCCTCCTGTTCTCTCAATAGATCAATGTGATGCTGTAATAGTCGGATCTCTGAATCAGTCAACTGATCACGTTTCACATTGATAATCATTGTCAGATAGCTAATGCGTTCTTGCGGTGTTGATTTAACTGCTATCGTTTGTAAAGCATCATGGTGGGCTTTAGATTGTGGTGTCATAATTTGCTCCAATCTGTGCTATAATAGGCACGTGATATATTTTTGTTGAATGTTAGTCACGACTGCCATCGTGGCTTTTTTCTTGCTTTAAAAACTTGTACATTTGGTGTGTTCCCATCAGCGCTAAAGTGAATACCGTTACGGCTAATAAAGCTGTGTAACTAGCTCCTAGCCTGATCATCACCATCAAGATGACGAGGTTGATAATTTCGATTCCCGATGCTGTCATGCTGCTCACCCATTTTCTGTTTCCATTTGTAATCAACATCATCGAATATAATCACCAACAGGACAATTAGAAGTATGATTATGATGCTCATTTATTAATCCTCCTCTTTATCATTGCCACGATCATCGCAATAACGATATACCCGACTATTGCAACGACCGTTCCTTCCCCTGGTGTCATGTAACCGCCCCCAGTAAATAATTGTCCCTGATCCATTCGTTAAATTCGTCCACTGGATAGCGGACTAAGCCGTCAATAACTACTGTGGGCGGTGCAAGTGGCATGATCTTGTCATGAAACGTTCTGGGTGTAATGCTGAGATAATCAGCCATTTGTGCTTGATTGAGATAACCGATTGATTGCTTGTCACTGGTTTGTTCGTCCAGTTTGTGCTGAACCAGCTTAGCTATTTTAGTAGCGATCAATTCTTCTAGTTCTGCCATTGGATCAGCCTCCTTTCTATTTAAATTAATTGATTAGCTTACGATTTAACTTTCCTTATATAATTGATATAAGGAGGTGATTTAATTGAAAGAAAAAGAATTTAATAGCAAATTTCAAAGTGTACTGGACGATTTTTCAGCAGAACATTGGTCAAAAGATGCAGTTCTTGAATCAATGAAAAGATACGCAGATCAAAACGGCAATTTAAAGCTTGAAGATGCGCTTATATTTGCACTTAACGAGTCCAGAGAATACACTGAAAAATTCACTTATTTAGTTCTCTCTGCTCTATTTGTTGATAAGGACCAATAAATTTCAGCGAGTTTATCCGCATTAATTTTCACTCCGTGTTCCTCGCTACTTCCGATAGCTTGGAGCACGTTTTTTATTTCTTCTGTGGTTCCTTCTACTGTTAATTTCATTTAAATCTTCCTTTCTATAAAAACGATTAATCGTATAATTGAGTTATCTCAATATAAGGTGGTGATAAACATGTCGGGCAAAAATCAGCACGTCGTACCCAACAAAAATGGTGGTTGGAACGTTAAGGGCGAGGGAAATTCGAAATCTACTCTACACACAGACACAAAAGCAGAAGCCGTTAAAGCAGGTCGTGAATTTTCGATAAATCAACATTCTGAATTAGTTATTCATGGTAGAAACGGACAAATCCAGAACAAAGACAGTCATGGCCATGATCCACATCCACCAAAGGGCTAATTGTATTTAGGTGTTAACCTGATACGATAACCGTCAGCAGGAGTTATATCCGTTAATGTAACTTCTGCTATTTTTTTGCCTTCTTCGGTTTCAACAACCAACTTGCTATAAAAATCTTCATTAAGAACGCGAACTTTTTCTTCACTCATTTTTAAGCCTCCTCGTTGTCTTCAATAGTTGGTAAATATAAATCGCTCATGCCTAAGGTGTCAGCAATCCAAAATAGTGTTTCTAAATTGAAATCTTGTGCATCTTCAACCGTTTTAAAAGTTTCAGGATTTAAGTTCTTGTCATTCACTGACAGTAATGTTTCTATTGCGTCTCTTACTGATTCATATTCCATTATTTATTCCTCCTAATCTTTTGGTTCAGTTGCTTTATATCCGTGGCTTATTTCCCAGACATTCAAGGTTTGCAGTTGAGCTTCCGTAATACGTAACGTTCTTTCTGGCAAGTCATAGATGTTTAACTGCTTGGCATAATTGATTGCATCTTCATAATTTGCGTGCAGAATAGTTGTATACTTGATCGCATTGAAATGTTTCTTAACAATTGAGTAAAAGGCACCGATAATGTGTCCATATTTCTTAGAGTAAAAATTTGATCCACCGTAGTTTTTGTCCCCAAATGTTTGTCCGATCCATTCAAGCGTCGTGATGTTGGCACGCTGTGAAATAATGCTTTTAAGATTTGTTGCCTCTCCGTCGTTTAATGGAATTGTCTTTTTTACATCTTCAATGGCATCATCTACAAATGCGTGCATTTCTTCTTCTGTGCTTTTAACAGCCCTTGAAATTTCATCTTTGAAATCAGCAGTCATTTTACTTTTAACCTGTTGCAAGTCATTCTTATTAGCCTCACGGACTTTCTTAATAATCACTGCGTTGTTTAATTGTTGCTCGATTAATTTATCGATCATTTCGTTATTTTGTTTTTCTTGTGGCATCATTCTGAAAACTTCCCTTCTACTATTCTTCTGCCTTCAATAATTTGGTTTACGTTGTCAACGAATCTTTGGAGACCATCAGTTGCTTCTTGCAAATCAGATTTAGACCTATTATCTAAATCATTAATTTTGGATATATCAGTCAGCACATTTTCTTCTCGTAAGAATTTTTGAATGTCCCTTATCAATGAATAAATGCTAATTGATGTTTGAACTTTCAAAGACCTAAGCTCATGTTCTTGTTGCTCATCAAACTTGTCATTCGCTTCATCGTTTTTTCTGATCCGTTCGTAAGCCTGAACTTCCCTCTGATAAAATTCGAGATCCTCTTGAGCTTTTTTCAATTGAGCTTGAGCATCAGACGCTTGTTGTTTAAGTTGCTCATAATCATCGGGTACTTTCTCAATTTCTTTTTCAACGATCTCTGGCGCCGGTTTGTTCTTAACTTGTTCTTCTAATGCAGTAATCGTTTTTGACTTGTCATCAATCACACCGTTCAATGTTTGGCGAGCGTCCTCGGACTGTTTGAGCTTGTGGTTAAGCTCTTGAATTTCTCGCCTGGTCATATCAACCGGCTTTTTGGTTTCACCAGAATCTAATTGTTGTGGTTCATTGCGCATTTCAGTGGGAATTTTGGTTAGTTCATAAAGAACACTGACGCCTAAATGTTGCACTGGTTCATCATTTAACCATTTTTCTGAAGAAACCTTGATAAACCTTGATGCCATTGTTCTATCCATATTGATTGATTCAAGCCATTTAAGATATTGTCCATGCGCCAAGTCTTCTTCTTTGACCTTCTTCAACCGTCTACCAATCTCAAATATTGCTTGTCCACCGATTGACTGGTAAGTTTTGATCTCGGTAGTTAGTTGAGTTAGATCATTACTTAATGCAACTTCTTGCAATTTGTTCACCTCCTCTATTCTTTAATTAAATTACGGTTAAACCGTAAGTTACGGTAAAAAATAAGATCGTTGTAATTAGCGCCAAAATACTTTTCGATGTTATCGAGTGTCTTTTTATTAGGAAAAGTTTTTGCCCGTTCATAATTACTCCACGTATCTGGACTCACGCCAACGATCTTTGCCATTTCTGTTTGAGTTAATCCATAATTAACTCGCAACGCTTTTAATGTCAGTTTCATGTGTTCACTTCCTTTCGACATACTAATCATATAACGGTTAAACCGTACTGTCAAGAACAAAACACGAAAAAACCGTAATTTATTAAAAATAATTATTGCAATACATACGATATTGCCGTAATATAGTAATTGTAGAAAGGAAGTGAACAAAATAGATGAATGGTTTAGGCAATAAAGAAGTCATGTCAGCCAATATAAAGAAGTATATGGATAGAAATGGGATTGATCGAAGTAAATTAGCTAGTGATCTTGGACAAGCATATACAACTGTTTCTGATTGGGTCAATGGAAAAACATACCCAAGAATTGATAAAATTGAAATGCTCGCCGATTATTTCCATATTGAAAAAGCTGATTTAGTAGAAGAAAATAAGCCTGACAATTTAAAGGAAGTCCCAACCAAAACTAAAAAAGTTCCTATATTAGGTACAATAGCCTGCGGTGATCCAATAACTGCTGATGAGAATATTGAGAGCTATCGTGAAACGGTTGCCGATCTTCTACCGAATGGAACAGTCTTTTATCTCAAGGCAAAAGGCAGATCAATGGAGCCGACAATACCAAATGGTTCGTACGTGCTGATTAGGGAACAACCAACTGTGGAAGACGGCGAGATCGCAGCGGTGCTAGTTGATAATGACAGCGAGGCCACATTAAAGCGAGTCAAGCACCAAGGCAACATCGTCATGTTGATGCCAGATAACCACGAGTACGATCCGATAATTTTATCAGACGATTATACTGGCAGGATAATTGGCAAGGCAGTTCGGTTTGTAGCCGATCTATAAAAAATGCCCTAGCCAGAATTTAGGGTAACCGGCTAGAGCATGAGAATATGTGTTTGACTAGATTATAACATCTAGCCGAGCACATTACATATTTAATTAAAATAATACATAGTCCGCACCTCGTGGACGTTAAAAACCGAGGAAATATTATATTTGGAGGAATTACAAATGGCAAAGAAGAAGATTACAGGACAAAATGGGAAAGAGTATACAGTTAAGGAAAAGAAACCATTTTATAAAAAGATTTGGTTTTGGCTGCTGATTCTCGTAGTAGTGTTTATGTTTGCTAGTGTTGTCGGCAGTGATGATGATGAAAGCACAGCAAGCGACGCAAAGACTGGACAAAAGCAATCGTCGAGTAAAAAGAAAGACAATGTACCGGCTGAATACAGAGCAGCTCAACGAAAGGGACAAACTTACGCCGACACCATGAATATGTCAAAAGCAGGTATTTATGATCAGCTAACTTCTGATGCAGGCGAAGGTTTCCCACAAAAAGCTGCACAATATGCAGTAGACCACATCAAAGTCAACTATAATAAGAATGCCTTAGAAAAAGCCAAAGATTATCGCGAAGAGCAAGATATGTCCAATGATTCAATACATGAACAATTAACTTCAGAAGCCGGCGAACAATTTACATCGCAGGAAGCTGATTATGCAATTCAACATATAGATGATTAATAAAAAACACATCTCGCCCCGACCAGAGTTTGAGATGTGCCTATACACTATAAAGGGGTGCGGTGCACCCTTCTTTTTTATCTTATCACAAAAAGGAGGCGGTGCCTACCCTGCTTTGACCCACACACAAAGGAGGATAATCATGCGGAATAAAAATATTAAATCATATAAAAAGAAAAACGGCACGACTGCATATAGATTTAAAGCGTATCTCGGCACTGATCCAGTGACGGGCAAACGGATAGAAACTACTCGGCGTGGTTTTAAATCAGCCAGAGAGGCGCAGAGAGCGCTTGATAGATTGAGAGTGGATTATGACACTAACGGATGGCACAGACGCAATGGCGGACAAATTAGAACGTTTGGCGAACTATTCAGTGCATGGCATAAGGTTCATGCTCAAACTATTAAAATCTCTACTGCTGGACAACAGAAAAAGTTGTATGAAGCCGATCTAAAAAATGACTTTGACAATATCAAGCTAGATAAACTGACACCTCAATATATTCAGAACTTCTTTAACGGTTTTGCAAAAACTCATTCAACGATCAAGAATTGTGCCGTTCTACTCAAAATGCCCCTACAATATGCAGTTAAAATGGAGATCATCGATAATAACCCCTTTGATAAGGTAGTGCTCCCTAAAGGACAGAAATCACAGTTTGAGGGAACTGTTAATTTTTATACTCGCGAAGAACTAACCTATTTTCTGAAGCGTGCTGAAAAAGTAGATCAAAAGCTATATACCTATTTTTGGTTGCTTGCCTATACGGGAGCTAGAAAAAGTGAGGCTTTGGCTTTAAATTGGGACGACATCAACTTTGACAAAAAGGCTTTAAGAATCGACAAAACATTGGCATACAATCCGATAAACCGAGATCTATTAGTACAGGATACCAAAACGAAGTCATCGGTTAGGACTATCTCATTGGATCAGCAAACAATTCAAGTTCTGAAACAGTGGCACTTGAATCTTCAGAAGCGAAACTTTAAGCTAGGTCTTGGCAATACTGACATTGTTTTTCCTAACAAATTTAATCGGTATACCACGACTTCAGTGCCTCAACAATGGCTTGAAAGAATATACGGGCACTTTCCACAGAAACGAATAAGAGTGCATGGCTTCAGACATACACATGCTTCGTTGCTGTTCGAAGCTGGTGCATCTATCAAAGAAGTTCAGATCAGACTAGGGCATGGCAATGCTGGTACGACAATGGACGTCTATGCGCATGTGCTAAAGTCGAGGTCAAATGAAACTGGGGAACGGTTTGCCAAATACATGGATAATTGAGTTTGGGTCATTTTTGGGGTCAATATATTTTGAACGTCTTGCAACGCTGATATATCAACGTTTAGATAACATTATTCTAGTTCAAGAACAAAAGAAAGTGCTGCTAACAGATATAAGGGAGCAGTTTCTGCTCTCATGATCCTTGGACCCAATCCAACCGCAGAAACATTTTGCTGCTTAAAAAATTTAATTTCTTTTGGTGAAAAGCCACCCTCTGGTCCAAAAAAAGCGGACAGAGCCAGTGTTTCGCCGTTTTGCTGCTTTTTGCTCTCCTTGCGAACTACTTGCAAGATACGTGCTAACTGGCTAGTCTCACCTTGTTTGGCAGATTCTTCATAAGCTACTACTTGATGATCTGCCTGCCAGGTTTCTTTAAAAACAGCCGTTATATTTTGGCAAAATAAGACCTCAGGGATGACTGTCCGATGTGATTGCTCAGCAGCCCCCTGAGATATTTTTTTCAATCTCACTAATTTTTTCGTGGCTTTTTTGTCATTCCACTGAGCAACAGATCGTTCTGAATTATAAAAAATAAAGCGGTTTGCTCCCAGTTCAGTACCTTTTTGTACAATTTTTTCAGTTTTGTCACCTTTAGAGATCCCACATACGATCGTCGTTTGAACGGGTAATTCTGGATCATGGACAATAGTCTGGATAATTTGGCCCTTAGCATGACTATGGTCAATTGAAAGCAATTTAACAACTTGAACTTGCCGATCAGGCCCAATGATCTCAAAGCGGTCGCCTACCTTATCACGCATAACATCAATTGCGTGGTGGAAGATCTCTGGTGGTAAGAAGAATTCTTGGTCAGTAATATTTTCTTTAACAAAATAACGTTGCATACTTGTCTCCTACTACTTATTTATCTTGCGGTATAACGGCAATAACGCCATACCAATCTTTCATTTTTAGTGTTTCCTTAACAACAAAGCCATTATCTTGTAACGTTTTCTCGATCAATGGTAATTTATCTGCAATAATGCCAGACAAGATCAACGTGCCTTGGTCTTGTAAATGAGTTGCAGCTTGCGGGATCAATGGGACTATGATCTCAGCTAAAATATTAGCTACGATCAGCTCTACTTGACCAGTAACACCATCAAGCAAACTATTTTTCTTTAAAGTAATATCTTTAGAAGGTGGATTTAAATTAAAATTTTCTTGAGCTGCTTTGATAGATTCATCATCAACATCGTAAGCATTAACCTGCTCTACCCCTAAATATTTAGCAGCTATGCTTAAAACTCCTGAACCCGTGCCCACATCGATCATTTTTTCCTGTCCATGCACACTTGCTTCCAAAGCATGCAATGCAAGGATCGTTGTTGGATGAGTTCCTGTTCCAAATGACTTTCCAGGATCCAAACGGATGACCTTGGTCTGATCATCAAAGTCCTGAATGCTCTCCCAACTTGGAGCGATCGCTAGGTAGCGACTGATTCGTTGCGCATGATAATATTTTTTCCACTCATTAGACCACTGACTATCATCTAGGTTCTCTGTTCCAATTTGATATGTGCCAGGATCTAAGCCATATTCTTTCAATCTTTCAAGCGCAGAAGTCAATTTCTCTATCAAAGGTGCAGTTACTTCATCATTGTCAAAGTATGTCGCTAAAACGATCTGTTGAGTGGTCGGTGCATCATCAATTTGAATACCGCCAGCACCATTTTCCAATAATAAATTACTAACAGCTTCCTGTGCTTGAAGGCTGCAACGAACATAAAGCTTTGTCCATTTCAAATTACATTCTCCTTATCAATATTAATTTCATAGTCAGGATAAATAGTTCCGTACATTATTCTACAGGAACATCAGCGTTTTTGCACAAATAACTATTGAATTTTGCCGCTTGCAATTAATTTTGTAATATTTACGCAAATATTATTAGACTTTAGTTTATTTATCTTAATGATTGGAGAGTATAAAATAGTTTGTGTAAAT